>CAZPDY010000262.1:0-2354 GCA_964585455.1 uncultured Candidatus Bathyarchaeia archaeon
ATGAGCAACCTGGGCTGGAGCGCCCTACTCTCGGATGTTTCGACGTACAAGGAAAGAGGAAAGCTCATGAGCGTCGTATCCAGGTCGGCGGCGTCGGACGAATAGTAGGAATATCAGTTTCGGGAGTACTCTATGACTGGAACGGCACAGCTGGAGGATTCAGAAACGGCATTTTGTTCTTCTTCCCAGCGGGCATCATGCTCGTAAGCGCACTGCTAATCTAGTTCAGCATGCGTTCTTCTGAGCAAAATCACAGGGGTGGGCAAGGAGACGATGCCATACCTGAGCAGAAGACAACGCAGCAGCGTAGTTATGGTTCCAGAGCCTTCTACTGGTTCCTCGCTTCCATCGCCATCGTCAGCTTGGGCACATATTCAATATTGCAGATTCTCATATTCTACGTCAACCTCGACGCACCCATCGGAGCCACCTCGTTTGACATAGCGATGATCAGCAACTCCGCCTCAATCGCAACGATCGTAGCGAGCCTGTTGGCTGGACCCCTCGCAGATAGGGTAGGAAGAAAAAACGCCCTTGGTTTAGGCTTGGTCTTATCAGTTGTAACTCCCATTCTCTACATGTTCGCCCAAAACGCCACGCAAATGATAGTCATCAACAGCCTAAGCGGAGTCTCAATGGCACTCATCGCAGTCGTCGGATACCTACTAGCCTCCGACCTCATTCCCCCAGAGAGCAGAGGAAGACTGTTCGGACAATACAACGCCGTCATGTCCGTGTCCTTCGGTATAGCGGGCACCGTCATAGGTGGTCCAATAGCAGATTACATGATCGGTACGGGTGCAACCAATGCAGCAGCTTACGTCGCCACTTTTCAAGTTGCCGCTGCAATCAGCTTAATTGGCACCGTCCTGTTTGCGTTGAAAGTCAGACCTGAACCGATTAAAGATTAAATCATCCAGCGATGAAGAGAAAACGGAGACGAGTTGCAGATGCCTAAAACTTCGAGTGAAGTTCAAGATTATATGAATCGGGAACGATTAGCCAGCTTCGTTACCGTAGACGTCGGAAACAAGCCTCACGTCGTTCCCGTCTTCTTTACGTATGACGAGGGCAGAGTGTACGTACAAAGCGACAGGAGCTCCGTGAAAGTCCGCAACCTCGTGAAGAATGGCAATGTAGCGGTTGCCGTTTACGGTGGAGAAGAGTCAGTCATCATTAGAGGCAAAGGGCGAATGCTCGAAAACGATGAAGAATTCGTAGAAAAGACTCAAGACCACATAGGCAAGTGTAGGCTGAAACTCGATGAACGAGGCAGAGACTCGCTCGGTATCCCATTATTCGACAAGAAAATACGCTGTGTCATTGAAGTCGTCCCTACACGGATAATCTTCTGGTAGCTCAGCTCTTCTCGGAGAAGAACAGCCGCGTCTGACCCATTGCATGCACATCCAGCCTCCTAACCTTAATGACAATCGGAAAATCGTTCACAACTCTTCCCAAGACGAGGCAGTGGTGCAGGGGCAAATCCCGAGCGACAGATTTCACGGTCTCGGCGTCCACCTTAGAAGCCCTCGAAACGGTCTCCAAGTCGTGGTCATTCGTGAAGTTGAAGAGAAACAGGTTGTCGGCTTGACGGTAAATGTTCTCCCGAATCGTGTCTGGCTGGTTCGTTATGAAGGTGGTGAACACTCCGAAGTGCCGCATCCTGGTGACGATATCGTCCCAGTAAGTCTCTCGGAGGTACAGGTGAGCCTCTTCGGCGAACAAGAAGACAGCTCGAAACTTCCAAGATGCCAAGAGGTCCACGAGCTTACCGAGCACGTACTCTACAGCGATGTGCCTATCTATAGTCGAAGTGTCACGCAGGTTAACTACCACTGCACCACCGTTTCTGGCTTTGTACAGCGACTCCTCAAAGGAAGCTGCCTGAGCAATGTTGTCCGTAAACAGACCAGAGTTCAGCAACGTGTAATACCTGGAGAACAGAGCGTCACGCACATGCTGGTTACACTTCCAATTCCTTATCGCCTCACCCAATTCATGCAAACTCAGTGCGCCTTTCTCCTCAAGAAAATACCAAATGCGTCTAAACTCTCTTGCCGACGTGCCTGGCAGATGGAGAGCGTTGATGAGAATGCTCAGTATCACTCGAAGTTTCAACTGTGCCAGAGTTATTTTGAGGTTCTGTCCAGGCGTCAAAGCAAAAACCTTCCCGTAAAACTCGTTCGGTTTTCCATCCACATTCTGACCGAGACCCGCGTATTCGCCGTTCAAGTCGAGAACCACGACGGGGGCTCCGTGACTCACTAAACTTAGAGTCAGCAGCTTGGACATGTGAGACTTTCCCGTTCCCTTCTTGCCTGTTATGATGTTTAGACCGCCGTCTAAAGCCC
>CAZPDY010000263.1:0-2342 GCA_964585455.1 uncultured Candidatus Bathyarchaeia archaeon
GCCTATTCTCGTTGTTAACGAACCAACGTCTTCGAATGAATAGCCGTACGTAGTGTCTGAAATGCCATTCTTATAAAAAGTGACGTTTTCACCGTTCCAAACCACCGCAATGTGAGTCCATTCATCTAACTCCACTTTGAGATTGCTCAAGGCGTCATTTCCAAATCCACCGTTTAGTATCAAACGCCCTTTGTTATGTTCTTCGCCACCAATCCATAATGCATAGCCTCCGGAATCAGAAGCTCTATCGACTATCGGGCACAAATATTGTGAGTACTCGTCCAATCTAACCATTGCCTCAATTGAGAATACTGATAGATTCAGGCTTGGAGAATCCGACACTTCCACGAAATCGTCTACACCGTCATAACTCAACGAAGTTGAGGGGGGAGGAGGGTAATCCTTTGATGTCAATACGAAGTTGATCGGATAGGAATGCGTTAGAAGGTATACTTCCTTGGAGTCATTCGCTGAAGATAGAAGGCTGATGAGAGATGAAGAAAGAACCGCCTCCCCGCTTGGATAGATGACGTAGCTTGAAGGAGTATACGAGTCATAGAAGGCACCAGCAAGTCCATAAGAAGATGTAGGCGGGTTCATATAAAGGAAATTAATCAACTCCACGTCATCACTTGATAGATTCAATGGTTTAAACCACCACCATCCGTCATTTGTTCGCCAAAAACTCGCAGATATCATGTTATCGAGAGAACCAAAAGAGAGCAGAAATACAATAAGCGCGAAAATAGCGACTCGTTTAGCTCTTGACGAGAAGGCTCTTCCGAATCTCGCTGTTGGAAAAATGTTCGCTGCTACAAGTGCCAGAATTGGCAAGGTAAGCGTAGGAAAAAAGACGTAAGGTGGCTGTACATAGACGAAATTGTAGTTTACAAAATCAAGCATTATAACCAGAGACAACTGCATGATAAGATACAAGATTATGAATTTCAGTCCAAACGCAATCCCATCTTCTTTGATCCCGAGGCATCCGAGTGCAAGAATCGAGATCAGTCCGAGGAACCCACATTCAACTGCTATGTGATACCAGACAGTAGTAATCGGCCAGTTGATTCCTCCTGACGAGCATACGAAAGCAATCCACATTATACCGTAGCAATACAACAGAAGAATGAATGAGCAGGTTCTTGTTCTTCCTAGAAAAGCAATTCGAAAGTCTTTGCGGAACGTAATGGCACGTAGAGCGCTCAGACTTCGTTTGATGATTATAGCGCATACCATTGCCAATGCAGGGGAAAAGGAAACTAGAATGAGGATTTCACTTAGCCCGTAAAGAAGCACCATGATTATTGTCCCCACTATAGATGAGAAAGTAGTTGCAATGAAAACTACCTTCATGAATTTCCAAGAAGTCTTGCCGACAATAATCAAAGCTATCAAGCCCAAGCCTAACAAGGGAGCTTCTATTAAATGCCCTAATAGAATCTGTATGAGTCCGGCTGAGAATACCAACACTCCCCCCTTCAGATTTTCATCAGCAGATGATGCTTTTATTAATGCGCCGTTCGAGGCAAAGAGCAATCCTATAGACCATAGTCTAGTCAACGAATGGTCATCTGAATATGTCGAAGAGATTATCGAGCCGGAGTACACTCCAAAGCGTTGAGAGATCCTAGAGATATAGTCAAGCAACTCGTTTCCGTTCAGTATTCCAATTGGTGGATCCGCTGTTAAGTAAAACCACGAGAAACCTGAGAGACAAGTCCACAAGATTATCGTGAATAAGGCTTTCCTCGTATCTCTGAACAGCGTTTTTGCCAAAAAAAACAACGCCATTATTGAGAACACGTGGTTAAAGGAGGCCGTAATAATAAGCCCATTTAGATATGGTATTGGCAAAGATCCTGTCAAGAAAGCCCAAGAAAAGGTGTAAAAAGGAGGATAGCCGGCTACAGGGGATGTTGTATAGCCACTTAGGCCGTACTTGTTGAGGGTTGCAATCTCGTATGAATTTCCCCACATATCTCCTCTCAGAAAGGCGTCTTGACCGCCGATTGCTGACCAGAAGACGAAGAGCCTGAAACCTATCAGAGCAACCAGCGTCAGAACAGAAACTAGATTAACCTTTACGTAAGGAGACGATGGAAGAGTGGAGTTGCGCCATCGATCCTGAAGTAACAGAGAGACTAAGAAGCCTAAAAGCATTATCATAACGAATTCCCGGTAAGGAACTCCTGTGCCCGCAATCCCGCCGAAAAAGCTCAGAACGCCAAGTACGAGAGCGCCCAATACAGGATAAAAGGTGAGTCTCTCCAGAATATCCCATTTGTACCTTCGAAGCAGCGTGGTGTGCAAGATGAATGCTGGAGTGTACAGGACTAGCA
>CAZPDY010000264.1:0-2309 GCA_964585455.1 uncultured Candidatus Bathyarchaeia archaeon
GTTCCTCCTCTTTAATCAACGGATGAGCTAACACGCCTTTATCCGTAGCCAACGCCAACGAGCCCACGTAGGGTAATCCTGCGATTTCCCCTGGGGCTACTTCAACGCCCAAGGTGTCAGATATTTTCTCGATAGTTTGAGGCGTGTGTCTCGGGTCGACGATGGCTCCAAAGTCGTTCGCTAGAACCATGTTTCCGTACGCGGTTCTCCTCGTGTCCATGATTGCTAAATTGGCGTCTTCTGCTGAGGCTTTTATGGTTTCGATTTCCTCTTCTCGTACATAGTGGGGTAGGAGTATGCCGTTCGAGTTGGCGCATGCTAAGGCTCCTATCAGAACAGAGCCGCCGATGGTTGTTCTGGCTACTTTAACGCCCAGCCATTCCTCGATTTTGTTGACTTTTGTTTCGGGTGCTTGCGTTGGAACTATGGCGATTTTGTCGGTTGCTAGGGAGTAGACTCCTATGCTTGCGCTTCCGAAAAGGCTCAGCAAGTAGATTGCCAACCGTTGCTCTCCTATGCTAGGAAGACAGTCACGTTGCCTGCTGCGTCTTTGGCTGCTCGAATCCTTAGTTTTCGAGGGGGTTTCCCGATTCCTCGGCTCCAGATTACTTCGTTGACTTCGTTGCTGATGATTATTCTGCCGCCTTCTTTCTCCTCGCCCTCTTCCTCGACGGTGGCTTCACCGACCTTCATGTGTCTTTGAACGAAGGCTTTAATGATGCGCACGGCTCTTGGAGCACGCTTGTTGGAAGGCATTATCCAAGCGCGTCGTAGTGGTATGGTGTAGATTTTTTCTTCTACGAATTCTTCTTCCTCTTTTTCTCTCTTGGGTGGCGCTTCTTCCTCTGCTACTGCTTCTTCTTCGTCGGGGACTGTCTCTTCAGCAGCCTCCTCGCCTAATTCTTCGGCAATTCCTGCTTCTTCATCTGTGGGTTCCTTTTCTTCCTCGACGGCTTCGGCTTCTTCTTCGACTGTTTCAGCTTCTTCTTCCAGCGGTTCTTCTTCTTTTTCACGAGGTTTTTCTGCTCTTTCTTCCAAAAAACTGCCTCCTCTATGCCCTGAGCTTGGAACGTCGCCACTGCTTACTCTTCGGATGACTCCTAACCCTGCCCAGGGTTCTAGCTACCACCCACGTTGGAACTGGCTTTTTCTGTTTTCCAGCTTTTGCCAGTCTACGTTTTTTCGCCGTCGGTTTAGTCCTAGCCAATGCTATTTTCTCCTTATCTTGATGTCTCGGTGTTGAGACTGTAATCGGCTTAATATTTCTTTCAACTCGTCGTCGCTGACTGGGATTTTTAGGCGTCCTGCTTGAGCGAGTTGTATGAGTTGGAGTTCGATTTGTTCCGCGAATTCAGGCTTCACCATCTTTAGGTTCGTGAGGCGTTGTCTCGCGTCGTTGGAAAGTATGCGGCGAAGTAGAGCCTGTTTCTGCATCTCGACTTGTTGCTGCATCTGAAATCGCTGTTCTTCCTGAGCGAGTCTCCGCTGCAGCTCCAGCATCCTTCTCTTGCGCAGCATCTCGACTTCTTCGTCCTCGCTCACGCCACTCACACCGTCTAATACCTTGCTAACTCGGGCATTTTCTTCTCCAATTCTGCTTTCAGCTCAGTGGCAATCGTGTCCAGCAGTCGCCTTCCCTCAGCTGTTAACACTCTGCCCTGTCCTTTGACGTTCTCGACGAGTCCTGCGGCTTCGAGCTGTTGGAACAGTTTTCTTATGTTGCTTCCTGCACCTTTTCTCACGTGTTCTGGGCGGACGCCCATGTCTTTTCTTCCACTGTAATCTGCTCGTAGCCTTTGGACGCCGATTGGTCCTTTCATGTAGGTTTTTCGAAGTAGTGAGGCGCAGCGTGTGTACCACCAGTTGGGGTCTTGGGGCTGTCGCGTTGTGTGGGTGCCTGTTTTTGAGTAGGGTGCCCAAGGTGGTGGAGTGACTTGATCTACGTTATCCTTCATGTACTGGGCTAGTTTGTTGACGAAGGTTTGTGCTGGAACGTCGTATGGTGTCGGCAAGGTTCTTTACCTGCGGTTATTTTTCCCTCAGAAGATTCATGAAGCCTCTTATAAAGGCTTACTCCTTTCTGTGTGCGTGTTCTCTGCGCCTGGTCTAGACCGTCCCATTAGGCTCGAGGTTGAATGTTGGAGGCTCGTATTGAAGAGTGTGTAGTTTTTCCTTCTGCTCGAAGCTTTAAAAGGTGAATGTTCGCATAGAGTTTGATAAAAAGAATAGGGCTTCTGCGAGAGAATGATTATGTCACGTTACGAGGGACTCGGAGTCGATATTAAAGCTCTGGCAGAAAAACTGCAAGT
>CAZPDY010000265.1:0-2305 GCA_964585455.1 uncultured Candidatus Bathyarchaeia archaeon
CCTGAAGCTTTTTAACAAACTTCTCTATCGGCTGGAAAGGACACCGAGAGTCGTTGCGACCACAACTTATCAAAACAGGCGCCTTGATTTCGGAAACGTAAGTGACTGGCGAACTATTACGGTAGAATTTTTTCCTCTTCTCGGGCGTCCCCTCGAAAAGCTCTTCCATGATCCTACGGAATGCAGCGTCAGACAACCCATACATTTCAAGCCAGTCAGTGACGGGCACAAAAGCAACTCCAGCAGCGAAAACTTCAGGTTTCTTCGTTAGGGCTATTAAAGTCATGAAGCCTCCGTAGGAGCCGCCCATTATCGCAATCTTAGACTTGTCGACTTCAGGTTGCTTTGCTAGCCATTCAGCGCCGACCACGACATCTTCCAAGTCTCCACCACCAGCATCAGATAAGTCCATGTTTCGGAACTCCGCACCATACCCAGTTGACCCTCTAAAGTTAGGAGCCAAAACAGCGAAACCACTCTGAGAAATCGACTGCAGGTACGGCGACCATGTATCGAAGACTTGCCACCACGGTCCCCCATGAGGCCAAACAACAGCGGGGTGTGGAGGTTTCCCCGCGCCAGCTGGTAAGTACCATGCGTGGATTTTCAACCCGTCGAAGGACTTGTACCACACAGACTTAGGCTTGGCGAGCTCGTTTAGGTTCACCTTGTGTTCTCTTGAGAGTAGAGGGGTCGTGATGCCCGATTCGGCTTTGTAGACATAGATGCCATGGGGCGAACCCATAGAAGAGTGGTGCCCCACCATTGTTTTTCCGTCCTTGCTGACTTTGAAAAACATTGTCGTGCCATCTGGGAAGGGAAGGGCGGTCTTCTCTCCATCGAAAGGATGCTCGTAGAGTTTGCTTCGGCTGTGCTTACTCACGATGTAATACACCTTTTTACCCGAAGGAGCCCAACCCGGTTCTTGAATGTCAACTGCTTCCTCGCCTTCTCCCAAGCTCAAGAATAAGCGCTCCCCGCCCTGGAACTCCTGGATAACAACTTGATTCCTACCCTTCACATCACTTATCAACGCTAATTTCTTATCGTCGGCCGACCATGACGGAAGCATCTCTTTAGAGCCGTCTCTGAAGCAGTAACTGATTACGTCTGATGGGTTCTTCCGATTAATAATCGTGATTGTTGGTTCTTCGGGTCTTTGCCGCCGCCCATTTCGGTTGAGGCAACCCATTTGCCGTCGTGAGAATACCGGGAACCAAAGAGCGGGGATGCCTGTTCTTTCAACACGAAGTTTTCGCCGGTCCTCAAGTCGCAAACCTCTATTCCACACGCTTCTTTAGCTGCGTAACTGCGCGCGACTTCTTTCCCGTTAGGATGCCACCCGCACCCCCATGTCCTGTAGGGTTTCTTGGTGATTTTCTCAGCGTGTCCCTCCTTCGTGGACATTACAAACAGATCGTGCAGCTCGTTTCCGTCTTTGTCTTGAAGATAAGCGACGCGGTCTCCGATGGGTGATAGAAACCCGAATATGACGGGGTCGTCTCCACTCGTAATCTGTCTAGGTTTGGATCCTGGTTTTGTGTTCAAGAGGTAGAGATGAGGGATGCCTGTGGGGTTTGAAGAGTAGAGGACTTCACTTCCGTCGGATGAAAGATCGAGGTCGTATATGACGGGGATTTTGAACAAATCTGATATTGAGATAGGCATGTTTCCTCCCCAGTGGTTTTATGATATTCCATTATGACAGTTAAAGCTTTTCGCGATGGCCAAACGTGCAGGTTCACGGACTTTCAAGACCTTGAATAAAGCGTCAAGTAGGCCTGAGTTAAACTGCTTGCTGCAATGTTTCTTTTTTCGAAAGAATGTGCAAACGTCTGAACAAAAGGACAAGCATCACCCCTGCAACAAAGCCGCCTATATGTGCCCAGTAGGCTACGCCGCCGCCTATGCCAAGCGCCGTGTAGAGCAGTTGTAACAGAAACCAGAAGCCCAGGAAAACAGCCGCGGGAATCCTAACAAAATAGATGAACCGGATGAGCAGCAGAGTCAACACTCGCGCCTTCGGATACATGACGATGTATGCACCAAGTACACCTGAGATGGCTCCTGAAGCACCAAGAGTGGGAATAGCGAGTTCGAAGGGCGTCGAAAGGCTGAGAATGTGCGCAGAATCAGCTACTAAGCCGCAGACTAAATAGAATATTAAGTAACGAACGTGCCCGAAAGCGTCTTCCACGTTGTCTCCGAAGATGTACAGAAAAAGCATGTTTCCACCGATGTGAAGAATGTCGGCGTGGAGGAACATGGAAGTAAAAAGCGCGTGAAGGTTCTTTCCTTGAAGTAT
>CAZPDY010000266.1:0-2289 GCA_964585455.1 uncultured Candidatus Bathyarchaeia archaeon
TTATTGGGGGTGATTGTGGTCAGAATCCTGACCACATCCCCAGTAGTGGTCGGGATTTTGATTTTAAATACTGTCGGGGTTGTGTCAGGCGAACCATATCAACCACTCGACGGATGCCAGTTAAATGATATGGATTCTATAATCGATGCGGTGGGACAGCATTCCCACCCTGGGGTTAAAGAAAGTCACTTCAACGTTGCGTGCGATGTTCTAGCGTTGAAAACTCACGAATAGCTCGAGCGAGCTTCCTTCGATAGTGGAACTGCAGTTGAGCCGAGAGAAAACGGAAAAACCTCAACCTAACGAAGTACTGTAAGACAGGCTTTTAATTCTTCTTTGCTGGGGTTAAAAAATTTTAAGTTCTAAAGAGTCTTGACCCGTAGGGTCTACGAACGAAGTGAGTATGGTTTTAATATTAGGGAATAGTGTAATTGCTAACATGTCTACTCGAATTGTTAGGTGAGGGTATCTTCTGGCGAAGCTCCCACTAACTATCTGTCCATTATCTACCCTTCGATAGATAATTTGTATTTTGTACTTCATTTTTCCATGAATTACTCGGCTGTTTTACTAATCGCCCTGCTTGCCAGAGGCAGGGTGCATTTTCTACGTGGCAAATTTGGCAATTATCCTTATTTTGACACTTACAAAGACTAATTTGACAGAAAAGTAAAGTCGTTATATCATTAAAAGTGAGCCGATGTACAGGCTCCGTCGCTAATTTCATAAACTGCAAGAGGGACTCCTAGGGGTCCTTTTTGTTTACAATAGGTTGTTTATTTTTAAGTTCTTGTTGACAATTAATGTTAATGTATTCATAAAATGCCCAGAAAGAGACATTTTCGTTTTAGCCCTTATTTTGCAACACATAATTAGGTTAACATATGTTAACAGAAAACCCGCTGGATAGGCGGGCTTCTCGTCTATTAGTTTGTCGCCAAAACGACTTAACTATTTTACTATCTTTTTATACACTGTCCAGTGATTATATCCAGTTGGTGTTTTGTAAAGTTTGTAGGCGTATGCAATATTATTTTCAGGAACTTTTAGCCACTCCTCACTTGGGCGAGAGGCAGCGTTTCCACCGAATAAATTGATTTGAAATAAACCTACACTGTAATCTCTTGTGGCTGGATTGTTATTTAATGCTGTCGGATTACAACCGCTCTCGAGAGCCATTATCTGCATAACAACATTTACATCCCAGTCATACTTACTTACTTCTTCTAAGAAATCTGAACACTTATAATCTATTTTTGTTTCTACTTTTACTTCTTGTTTTTCGGTCGGAGCGTCAGCTTGAGCAACTGCCACAAAGCTAGCGCAAAATAAAAATAAACCAATTATGTATTTAATAAGCCAATCTTTAATTCGTATCAGAGTATCTCATCTATGCTATGCACCGACTAAGAGCAAGCTAGTATTGCCGTTCAGTATCGCCTGTCACGCTTAGTTTAATTTTAACCTATTTTCGGGGAAAAATCTCAAAGTTATCCACAGAAATACGACAAAATACATACTTAAATTGTATACAATACTATACAAATTGCGTTTAAGACCCTATCCGATTATAATGTAATGACAATTAAACGAAAACGCCACCTAGCCGCTAAGCAGGGATGGCGTTCTCTTATGTTTATCAGCGGGGCGAACCCCTTCGCATCTCCACCCCTATCTGGGCTTGAGGAAACACTTTCAGAGCAAACCAACGTTGCAGTTGGGGTCGGTGTACGCCTTGCTCATTAGCACTACACCCTAGCCTCTGCTGACGGAGATAGCCGCTGCATAGCTTGTTTCTTTTATTATATCAAAGATTAAAGAACCCGCCTAGATTGCTCCAGGCGGGGTTGATTGTTTTATTTCATTTTGACTGCGATGATCACGATGGCGACCGTCTGCACGATTGCCAGTATCATGGTTATCGGAGTAACGATTAGCGTCACGACGTCCATTTTATCCTCCTTTCTGTTTTTTCTTGATGATTTTGAGGACAAGCTGGATTGCGACACGATGAGAGGCTTCCCACGTCTCTCTGACGAGTTCCCTCTCGGTCTGGGAGAACTTGTGGATTCTCATCAGAAGTTCGATGTAGTTTAAGTCCATATTCACTCCTTTCGTCTGCAGATGAACTCGTATCTTCCATCCAGCCAAGTGCGATTGATTATCTCGCAAATTTCTGGTGGAAGTTTGTTTTCAAACAGATTGTGCCAGCTTCGATGGAGGAAGACGGGGACCCGAGAAATATTCTCAGGTTCGTTTCCTCCACCATTACTGCGACAGCGTTTGTGG
>CAZPDY010000267.1:0-2288 GCA_964585455.1 uncultured Candidatus Bathyarchaeia archaeon
AGTGTGTTGTTGCTGGGTTTTTCTGGGTTTTGTGGTTTTGTTAAGTGTTTGTTTTTTGGGTTATGTTTTTGGTTTTGTTGTTGTTTTGGGGTTTGATGAAGATTGGATGAAGGTGTTTTGTGGTTGATTTGTGGGTGGTTTCTGTTTTCTGCTGTGGGATTTGGCGATGTTCCTCGATTGTCAGAATCTACACTCGCGTCATAAAGAAACGCTACCTGAACCAGAAGCGCGTCTACACGCACAGACACGTCGCCATCCCCATACCCAGCAAATTCCACAAACTACTAGAACCCATCCTGGGTACCGAACTAAAAATCACCGTAGACGCCCAACCCAATAAACTAACCATAACCCTCACACCCGAAGAACTAGCCAAAAGAAAAAACCCAAAGATCTAAGACTTGTTAGGCTGGATCCTAATCAGTTCCTTTGGTTCAGCTACAACTTCCCCGCATTTTTGGCATCTAGAGACTTGTAAGGGCTCATACATTGGAACCATGACCTTGACCTTAAGCTCTGGAGAAGGCTGCTCAACGAACACCTTGCTCACGGGAACACGATTCCAACGACCGCACACTCTACAACGCATCTTTAGGAACCTATGCAGATCTTTCATCATTCCCTTCCTTCACCGTTTTCAACGGCTCTGTTTGTGACAAGACTTACCCCAAACCACTCAAATGAATGAGCCCTACTACAAGAAAGAGATTTCAGCCTTCGGCTCTTGCGTCTCATATTCATGTCTGGCTTTTTCAGCTGCTTCGACAAACTCATCATAGTTCTGCAGGATTGCTTTCGTTTCTTTCGTGATGAAAAAATGTTAAGGTTCGTAGCCCTGAATTACGAATATTAAGTGCGTTATATTTTCAATCTCTGGAACGCTAAATTTCAGGTCTATAGATTGTGATGGTCCCAAGTAAGCTCTGTTGTCATCGTCAGACAGCAAAAGTCTTTTTATGTTTCCAAACTTGTTGTGAATCGCTTGGTACAGATGACCTTCATACATCATGCCATTCACGTCCATAGCATAGAACTTCACGTAGTCGATGTGGCTGATGGAGTTGTTGAGTTCTCTAAGGGAGAGCAGATAATGCTCGTCTTCGGGCACTAACAGCTGTTCGATTGTATGCCAAATTGTGACGTCAGAACCTCCGTGTAGGTGAAGGGTAGCCTCCTTTATGTATTCTGAACCATTCCAAACAAAGAGTGTTGGGCTCCGTAACTTTGGAGGACCTGTACAGCCTCCACCTCCACCACCGCCTCCGGATGAAGTTTCATAAGAGAGTCTTAACCTGTGAAGTTTACACTGGATAGATGGCTCGGTTGCCGCAGCGTCGGCTTCTGTAGTAAAACTGATTTTGGAAATGTAAAGATCATTTATGTTAAGATCATGAAAGGTGCAGGCCCTCTGGACAAAGGATTTTACATCTATGCTCCAGCACATTACATCGCCAGGGTATGTGATTCTCCGCACGTACTCTCTCCAACAATCGATTGCTGCACGATAGTTCAATACTATAGGCGCTTCAAATGAAACATAATTTTCTCGATCTCCCCCCCAGAATGAGAACATAGATCCTTGTCCAACGATGTAGAATTCCATCATAAGCCTTACTGCGTTAGGATTAGAGTGGTTTTGGGTCAAAATTACGTCAAACTTTATCCCAGCTGCGCTATCTGGATAACAGTTCCACCACCAATCAGTAACCACTCCTTCAAGTCTTATTGCGCTACAATCACTTACCTTTAATGGTGGAGGTTGAGCAGAGACTTTTGTGAAAAACACCCTGTAGGCATATTCCCAGAAATAAATGTGCGACCAAAGGTTTACTGTGCCGTCTACGACCAGAGATTGTGCCCTGCCTCCCCATCCATAATCACCCAAGTTAGGTATGCTTTCGTCCATAAGACTTCTGCTATTGCCTTGATAGTTTGGTTGATCGTACAGGGTGACTATGCCGTTTACCTTGAGAGACCACCCTCCAAATGGTAACTCTGGACAACGATCATGAACCGCATTGTTTTCATATCCCTGATCAAAATTTGTTGCTCTGAATGGTTGAAGAAAAAGAGAATCTGTCGCCTTTGACTCTACAAGACCATCTCCCATCCAATTGACGTAATTATCGCCTCCGATGTTTGGAGCCTCAATATACAAATCGTGAAGAGATCACTGCCAAGTTCTGTCATCCCATCCTCCTAAACCAAAGGTTAGGCTGGGGTTTTGATTCCATGCTACTCCTCACTCATCGCTTGGGATCGAAGAACTTGAGAAAGCTATACAGCGC
>CAZPDY010000268.1:0-2242 GCA_964585455.1 uncultured Candidatus Bathyarchaeia archaeon
TCTAGACATCATACGATCCAAAATACTCAAACGACCAAAAGACGCAAACAGATTCATCGAAGAGCTCTTTGAAATCACAGAACGAGCGACAATATACTCTCCAAGATTCACAGTTCTATACAAGAACCTCAGAACGGGCGAAGAAAAAACTGTGGAATTCGACGGTGTCACATCTGAAAGAATCCAACGCGCTCGGCCTCTCACTAGTTTTCTGGGAAAACTGGCCTAGGAAATGCGCGCGTGCGCGTGGATTTCAGCCAGGCTTTCGAGGAGCTATGCAAGAATTAACAGGCGTATCCGAGAGGGATCGCGAAAAACCCAAGTAAACCCAGTTCGACAGTGGTGCTGGGGTAATCCCTAAGCGAACGCATGGCGTTGGCGCGCGCAGAACAAGCTCTCTCAAGCATTTTAGACTGCATGCGATGTAAGAACGTAGAAACACGCTCAGCCGTAAGCTCAAGCTTTCTTGATAAACCTTCTTTCTGGAAAGAAAGTTTGGTGCCGAGGGGCGGGTTTGAACCGTCGACAACCCGGTCTTCAGCCGGGTGCTCTCCCAGGCTGAGCTACCGCGGCACTTTTTGGACAACCTCGGATACTTTTCGCTCAGCTTGCTCATTTACGCTTCCTCAAAAATATTAAGCTATCCTTTTGGCAAACGTATTCAAAGCCGACTTCGAGCAGCGTCTTGATCTCTTCGGATTTTTCGGTCACTTTTGCGTATCGTTGGGAGCTGCAGAAGCTTATGATGCGGTTGAGCAGCGGGTCTTTTGGGTTCTCGAATTCGTTCCTGAAGCCCAGTCTGCCCACGGCTACTCGGACTTCTACGCCTCGTGCGCCGTAGAGGATTTGGTAGAAGCCTTGCTTGTCCCCTGCATATTCCTCTAGCGTTTCCCATTCTTCGACAAGATTGACCAAACAGGTCTCACCTTAGGACTATGTTGCAGCTAAAGTTTAAGGGCTTTCTGCCGCCGCCAAGGAACAGTGTCAGAAAACGGACACATCAGGAAAGATCATCGAGAGATTCAGAAAGCATACAAACCTTCGCCTCCAAAAACCGTATATTACGTGACGATAATTGTGGACTTGTGATGAAATAGAATGCCTAATGAAACAGACAGGGATGAGACCTCTCTTGTCATACAAGAACTCCATCATATTTCAGCTTCCATGGGTGATTACGTCACTGTGAAGATGAAAAGGTGGCACTATTACATTGATAGAGGTAAGTTAACACTGGTTGAAGGAACCTATACTAGAGAGGAACTTGAGAAAGTGCTAGACAAGTGCGACCGTGCAGACGGTTCTGCACTGGCAGAGAGTTCATCGGCTTCAGATTGTCCAAGACACTTCACACTGGTATGCAGACCTCTAGATCTTGTCAAACTGGCGAGAGAAATACTAAATCTCTACAAAGGATATGAAAACGTCCACTATTGATCTTAAACTCAAGTAAGAGCAGGGATCCATTGAGACACTATTTCTGCTGATTAGATTCTCGCTCCTACTAAGTCTCCTAGGATTGCCAGAGCCTCAGCCTCGCCTATCTGGGCAAGCATTTCCTCCAAATCGAGAGAATCAAGCATCATGAAGAGGTAGGCCCTGACAGTTAACTCATAAATTGAAGCCTTGAAGCCTGCTTTGGTCTCCTTAGAGCCTGCCTCGCATACGTAGCCAGAGTCTTTCAAGATTCTAACGCGTTTGTTGACGCTCGCATATCGCGTGTACTTGAGGCCTCGCTGTACTCTGACCTGTTTGTGTATGTCGTAGATTGTCTGTGGTCCTTTGTGGGCTAGGGTTTGGAATATGGCTTTGTTGAGTTTGGCTTCTCGTCCCTTGAAGACTGAGAGCCTTCCGTGCTGCTTCTTGCGTGCCGGCACATGTGGTGCCCGTCCCTGCTCGCTCTTGGATGGAAATAGGCTGCTTCGAATCTAATCATGTTTGTCAACATGTCCGTGTATGCCAAAACCTGCGAGAAATTGTTTCTTCGGGAAGAAATTGGCTAGTTGAGAGGAGTTTCTTCGGGTGGATATTTAAACAGATTTCGGGTCTCACCGTGGTTTAGGCAGCTGGTGGGTGGTTTTTTCTGGTTTTCTCGGAGGGTTTATTCGTCACGAAGAAACGGTTTATGAAAGGGGTAGGCGAGGAGTTCAGTTGAATACACGTCTTTTGCACGCAGTCTACGTATGGCTCTTTAACGGAAGAAATAGTTTAGTGGGCATCAACGACTATAAGTCTTTTGCAG
>CAZPDY010000269.1:0-2240 GCA_964585455.1 uncultured Candidatus Bathyarchaeia archaeon
ACATTATGAAGCCTCCAATCTGATATGCACGGCGCTGAGATAAAGTTTCTATTTTCTAAAAGACCGTGAAGCAGCGGCAACTGCTAGAGCTCCGACTAACGCTAGAACAAAAACTACGATGTACACCGGGTTCATTCCCATGTTGACCATGTACAGCGAGCCTCCGAGGACTATGAAGAGCATGCCCCAGCCGAAGGTGCTGAAGGCGCCGCCCTTTCCTTGTGGGCTGACCGCTTTCAAACCCGCGACGATTACGGTCCAGACGCCGCTGGACAGGAGGATTAGGGGAACAAGGCTCTCCGCAGAGATTAATGCCAGCATCCAAGCAGCTATTAGAACTGCGACGATTATCAGAAAGACACCTAGAGTCAAAAGTCGCAGGTGGACTCTAGCCAAACAGTCTTCCTCCAAAGAGATGATGCTAAAAATCTATACGCTTAGGGTATATATGATTTGCACAAGGGAAAGCTCATGAAGGTTAGGCAGTATCGGAACAGCGACTTCGACCAGTTAGCCAGCCTCTACGGGGATTTCTATAACGAGATGAGGGAATGGCAGGGCTGGGACCAGCTTAAACTCGGCAAGAAGGAGGCTGCGGAAACGGCGAGGGAAAGCTTAGCCGAGAACTCGTGGGTCTTCGTGGCGGAGGACGCTGGAAAGCTTGTCGGGTTTGCTCGGGTGCAGTTTTGGGAGGGAGCGTACTTCGTGAGAGAAGTCTTCGTGGCAAAACTGTTCAGGAGGAGAGGCTTAGGAAGCAAGTTTTTGGCGAAATGCGAAGACCACGTTCGAAAGAAGGGCGAAACCTCAGTGTACTTAACCGTAGAGCCAAAACACGCAGTTTCGCTGCGCTTCCTAATCCGCAACGGCTACGACACGCTGAACATGCTGGAACTACGCAAGGACTTTGATCGGGCTAATTTTCTCGACAGACAAGGCGAAGTTGAAATCCTAGGGCACAAGCTGCGCCTTCTCAAAAGAGAAACAGGATGAAAATGCGTCTTTTTTAGGGTTTTTGGGCTGGCTCCACGGGTCTCAGTAAGCCTTCTTTTGTGATGTCGACGCGGATTCTTTCCCGTTCAAAGTTGCACATCCTGCAGTCCAAGACGCGGGCTATTCGGACGAATTCGCCCCTCTTAACCTCCAAGTCCGCCTGCTGGTCCTGCCAGAACACACGCCCATAATCCACGATTATCGTGCCATCAAGGTTGTGGGCAAGCCCGATGCCGCCCGCCATCTCGTAAGTGTCCCAAATCTCTCGGCTACGCTGGTTCACGTAGACGCACGTGACCCCTTTAATCTGGTTATGCCGAGCCAACTCCATCACACGATACTTCAGCGCTCCCCTGTACGACTCCAGCACGGTCACAGAGTCGATGATGGCTAAATCTACGCCTTCCTTCTCCAAGACGTAGCGATAGGTATCGGCGAACGTGTTCCAGTCCCGCAGCTCGGGAAACATCACAGTGTCCAACACGAACAGGTTTTCCTGAACCTTCTTCCAATCCTTCCTCAAAAAGTCGGCTTTCTCTTTCATGCGAGACTGCAAGTCAAAGCGCGGTGTGGGACTCTGCCAAGTGTCCTCAGCCGTGGCGTACAGAACCTTCTTTCCAGCAGCAGAAACGTTCACAGCAATCTCCTCCACAAGAATGGACTTGCCTGCCCCGGGCAACCCAGTGAGCGCAAACTGACCCACGACAGGCAAGCCGTTCAACGGTTTTCCCTCAGGAGTCAGGAACAAATAATCAACAAAAGTTCCTGTGGGAATGGCTGTCAAAGACTTTTTGGCTTCTTCTGCAGCGCTCGGTCGCAGAACTAGGGAGCTGAGCTTCTTTTCTTTGCGCACGATTTCGGTCGTCATGGGTTTCGTGGCGAGCTCCCACTCGTCAGTCGGACCTCTCGCCTCTTTCATGGCGCTCGCCAGAGTCTTCGCCATCGCCTTGACGATTTTGTCCACGTCGGGCGTCGGCTTGTCCTCCTCCGCCGCGGCTTCTTCGGGTTTTGCCTCTTCCTCAGACACGGCTGATTCTGCAGGAGCGGTCAACACCCATATCTCACCCTTCCTGTCGACCAGCCCCTTAGCCTTCAGAGCCTGCAGCAAAGTATAAGCGGATTCGGGTCCATACTTGGCTACGCTGAGCCCCTCGGAAACCTCGTCGAGAGAAGCTCGACCATCATGGTCTCTGAGAAAATCCACAACGTCCTTTTCTTCAACCATACGTGTATTCCCTAAACTCTTAATG
>CAZPDY010000270.1:0-2226 GCA_964585455.1 uncultured Candidatus Bathyarchaeia archaeon
CAAGTGCATCAGCGTCATCTACTGATTTACCTCTAGCCCAATGAAGTGGCTCGCCTTTATTGTGCTGTTCGTTTCCAACCCAGCTAGTATGAGCGACCTCCATTAAAGCATCTGGGAAGTATCTTATAAGTCCTGTAAAAAGTGGGTATTCTTTGCGGTTTTTTGTTTGTTTTGTGTTCATGTGGCTGGTTTATCGTGTTTTAACTTTTAATCCCCTTAAAACGCATTCTGGCAAAATCCACCTTCAAAATATGGCTTAACCACATAGCGTTGAAAAGTGCTTAATAATATTTGAGGTGTCACTTTTGCTATAATCTGACCTATCTACACAAAGCCCTAAACCTCGACAAATTTGAGCTTTGTTTAATCCTAATCTTTCTTCACTGCCCGACCATAGCAGATAAAAGAAGAAAGATTAGGATTAGCTTCAGATATTTCTTTGAATGTTTGTGTTAGTTGTTTCATAAAATAAATCCCCACGCCAGGGTTGAACTGACGTGAGGAAGGTTTCAGAATTTGTATGTCCACTTGTAAGCGTCCTTGTCAAAGAAAGGAATGAACTCCTGCTTGAATCGGATGACATCACCCTTTTCGTTGACAGTCGCCTCGCAAATCCAGCCGCCCACATGCGCAGACAATCTTTTCTTACGCATGAACGGACTCTGGTCCATTGTGCAACCACCCTGAACAACGTGAACGTTGCGGATGAAGTTGTACGCAGCCTTATGAAAGTGCCCTATCAGCAAGATGTGCGGTTTCTCTCCACCACTCAAACTTTCAACGATTTTCTGTGACGTGTACGAGATTGCGTAGGACGAACCTCCACCAGGGTGTTGAAGCCTGATAATGGTCTGACCTTTCTTTGCGGGCACGATGACATCATGCTCCATGTGACCCAGGTAGACGAGGTCGGTGCGACCAGCGTTCTGTGCCACGTTTTGCATGTGTTTCCCTGTGTCGATTCCTTCCCGTTGAGTGTACCAACCTTCGTGGTCGTCTCCCGTGATGAAGTGGGTTGTGATACCCTTCTTCTTAGGATAGACTTTGACGAGATAATTGGTTTGCCCATCGAGACCGAACGTGTGCAGGTCGTGCTTGTTGAAACGAGCCTCACCATCAATCATGTTGCCAGTGTTGAAGACTGTGGTAATGCCCTCCTTTTCGAAAACATCGTAAAGGGTATTAAGGACATCCAGTCTTTCGTACCGAGAACACAAGTGGTTGTCAGTGACGTAGCCGAAACGGATGACGTTGCCTTTGGGGAAAGGAATTGTCGTAGGTTCAGCCTTCGGAATTTCTTTGGCGATTTCGATTCCCTCATCGTTGATGAGAATGTTCACGCCTTTCTTGTGCAGTTCCGCAACGATGTCCTTGATTTTGGACACGCCGCAGTCGAATGCGTCTGAAAGTTCTGCAACGGAAACCGCTTTCCGTTTTGCAGAGAGCAAGTGCTTCTGGATACGGTCTTCGAGTTTCATGTCGTTGTTTCCTTGGTTGGGTTGGGGATTGTTGATTCCGAGCTTTGCCTTGACGTTTCTGATTTGCCTTTCGGAATAACCAGTTGCCTCGACAAGCTCCTTGTTTGACATTCCCTGATTATTGGTCAAGAATGCTTCTAAGTTTTTGATTTTCATTGAATGTACTCCTCGCTACTTTTAATTATATCCTATTACCAAATCGACTATCACATTATAAGAAAAATTTTTTAACATTACCACATCATTAAAGTGTGTAAAGTGTGGAAAAGATTGCACAACTTAAAATAAAAAAATCAAGTGGTATATAATTAAGAAAGAGAGGAGCACATTATGAAAGTCTTATTCTGTCCCTGCCGCCTTGTCGGCAACACGCTGAAAGAACGGGAATACGAGGCTCGCCTCTCTTCCCTTTTTGAAGCTTACGTGGATAGCTTAATGCTACACGTCAACGCAGACAGAAACGAAGTCTTTGACCTCGTCCATGCCTGTGACATACTGGCTTATCTACCCTATCGTGAAAACGAGGTGGATGAGGAAACTGCGTTCGCAATCAATGTGGCGCAAAAACTTGGTAAGAAGATTTACCGAGTCAACCCAACATCAATCATGAAGGAGGATTAAAATGCAGATGAGACTCTTTTGGGAGGAGTATGGAATCCGGTATAATTGGGTCTACTGGAACGACCCTCACGTCCTCGCCCTCCAAACGAATAGGTGGTGGAAACAATGAAAAGGCGAATCCCCAAAG
>CAZPDY010000271.1:0-2222 GCA_964585455.1 uncultured Candidatus Bathyarchaeia archaeon
AACTATGACAGTTTCAGATCCACCCTCCTTCCTTTCAATTCCCTTTGCTTGGGATTTTTCCATGCATCGAGACCCACTCGATACCAAACACCTGAACCGGAAGGCCTTTCAATTCCCTTTGCTTGGGATTTTTCCATGCATCCGACCCCGTTTTTGGCTTGATTTACCAATCGGCGGTTGCCTTTAACATGATTTGAGATATGTATGCTCGATTATTATTGTAACGTAACTCAGTTTATAAAGATAATCGGTTGAAACTCGTTTGATGGTCGACCAGATTGTACTTTCTGTCCGACATTGAGCATAAGCAGTTGCTCTATCAGCTCTTGCCTACTGCTAGAGAAGTGGGCGTTAGCAAGGAGTTGAGAGGCTGGAATTGGCATCAGCCACCGTTGAAACCCTACTTTGACAACGTGAAATTGCCCATGTATGAGGTAAGCTCCAAATACTGCCCCACAAACCGAGATGTGTATCTGCGACATGTTGAGAAGACGTACCCTATTCCAAGCGCAAGGATGGCTCTCGGCAAACTCTTTCATGGTGTAGTAAGTGATAGCCTGCAGGCTTTCCTTCAGCGGCAAGATGTGAGTTTTGAGGACTGGTGGCAGAAGATCAGGTGGCAGGAGATTTCCGAAAAGCCTGAGAACGTCATGGAACCTTGCAGAAAAGTTTGGGAGTTTGTGCGGAAAATGTGCGAGGCTAGACTGGCTGAAGCTTCGAGCAGGCAGTCACGTGCTTCTGAGCTGGATTTGATGGCTTCTGCCGTTCCTTTTTTGATCGAGCATAGAATTTCTGGTGAACTGCTCGGTCTAAGCGATGTGCTCAGCGTAGATTGCTTTGATTATCTTCGGGCGATCATGTTTGATTTGAAAGCAGCTAACGTGAAAGAGGAGTGGCATAGACTCTACGCTGTAGGTTACGCTCTTGTGTTTGAAAGTGTTCATGAAACGCCTATGGACATCTGCTGCACTGTATATTTGCACGTTGATAACGGCAAGATAAATATTCAGAAGGACCTGTTTTTTGCGAACGATGAGTTGAGGCAGTGGTGGATCGAAGAGAGAGACAAGAAGCTGGAAATTGTGGCGGAAAGGAAAGATCCTGGCAAGCCTGAACGTTCGCAATGCAAAGAGTATTGCCAGTACTATAGCGCCTGTTATGGATAAGCGCTTTTGACACGGGTGTTTGTATGAAGATTTTTCTAGACGATTTCGGCATCTTCTTGGGACGAAAGAGAAATCGATTCATTATAAAGAAGACTGGGGGTGAAGTTAAGGAGATCGTGGCAGATGATGTTGATTCAATAATCTGCTGTTCTTCTGGTGTTGCTTTTTCTGCAAGTGCCTTGGATTTGGCGGTGGAGAACAATATTCAAGTCATCTTTGCTCGTTACAGAGGCTGGCCCTACGCTGTCTTGATGCCCGCATCTATGACGGGTTCTGTTCGTGCTCGCAGGGAACAGTTCATAGCTTACAATGATCAACGAAGCTTGATTCTGGCTAAGAAGTTTATAGCTGGAAAGCTCGTGAATCAAGCTAACTTTCTGAAGCTGATGGCTAAGAATAGGCGGCAGACTGATCCAGTTCTGGCTGAGAGGCTGTATGAGTCTGGCAAGTTGATTGATGAGGTGAACGAGAGAATTAGTAGAGAGCAAGGTTCCAACATTGATGAAAAGCGTCAGCAGGTGATGAATCTGGAAGCTGAGGGCGCTCGATATTACTGGGATTCAATTCGACAGATCCTGCCTCCAGAATTGGGGTTTACAGGAAGAGAGACTCGCGGCGCTCGCGATTCTTTCAATGCGATGCTAAATTTTGGTTATCAGACGATTCTGTTTCCTGAAGTTTGGAAAGCCGTGAGCTATGCTGGATTAGATTTCTATGCTGGATACTTGCATGCTGACAGATCAGGGAAACCTTCTTTTGTCCTGGACATGATGGAGGAGTTTCGTCAACAGCTTGTGGACCGGACTTTGGTGGGACTGATCACAAAGAGCGTCATAAAACCTAATGAAATCTTGGCTACTGAGGCGGTTGAGGAGGGGCGGGTTTTGAGTAAGGATGTGATTAAGGTTTTGTTGGCTAGTTTTCAAGAGCGTTTGGATAGTGAGGTGATGTTTAACGGTCAGAAGGGTTCGTTGAATAGCTTTATTTATTTGCAGGCTCGTTGTGTGGTTCGCTTTCTGCTGAAAGAGGCGGAGTATGTGCCTTTCTGTTTGGGAT
>CAZPDY010000272.1:0-2214 GCA_964585455.1 uncultured Candidatus Bathyarchaeia archaeon
CAGCTTGCCTTGTCTTGGACGTAGAACAAGCCGTCTCTGAAGCTGGGGGTTCTTGCTAGAGGCTGTTTCTTGCTGACCACTTTGAACGTGTGGGGCAGTCCTTCAACTTCTTCTAAGACTATTCCTTCGTCGCCGAGTTTTTTCTGCAGCTTTCCCTCAGCTATCTTCAGAGTGTTGAGGCGGATGTACGTGGGTGTATCCGAGAGGGTGCTCTGAAAGTATTGCAGTGCCTCGTGGCGTCCTAGCAGTTTAAAGCAGTATTTGATGAACCAGAGGAGCTGGAACATCTGCAGGGACACTTTTTCCTCGTCGCTCAAGCCCCTCAAGACTTCTTTTGGCTTCAGACTGAGCAGTCTGCCTAAAGCTTCCTCCACTTCCCTGAGCCTCTGCCAGCCAAGTACAGAGCGTCCAATGCCAGCAATGCTTACTGCTTTCTCGATGCTGCTCTCCCTAACCCTCGTCTCGTAGGCGTAGAGGCGCAGAAAAGCGCGGATGCCCGGATGGAAGTCGTTGATGGAATTCTGCTTCAAGACGGTGTTTATCATGTGGTCGATGAAGTTTTGTCTCCTAACGGTTTCCAAGACCAGCTTGTGCGCCAAGCCTTTGGCGTTTGAATCTTTGATGCACAACTCTCTCGAGGCTCTTATCAAGGCGAGTCTCTCGTTCAGTCCCTTCTGTTCAACCCAGCAGAGGGTTTCAACGGCTAACGCCCAAGCGTCACGGAGCAACTTCAAACATGCCCCCACTAATCTTTGGTTTCAATCGCTGAGGCTTCGCTAATTAGGCGCTTTCTTTCTTGGGGAGGCAAGTCTAACAGGGTTCTATGTTTTGACAACGTGAAGCCCGACTGGCTGGTTTTTCCGACTGGACAAGAATC
This sequence comes from uncultured Candidatus Bathyarchaeia archaeon, assembly GCA_964585455.1. Lineage (GTDB taxonomy): Archaea > Thermoproteota > Bathyarchaeia > Bathyarchaeales > SOJC01 > CAYGVX01. The sequence goes on from CAZPDY010000272.1 coordinate 878, forward strand.
GTAGCAGAACCCGCAGAGAAACTTCTTATCACCCGTTTTCTTCCTGAGTTTTTGGACGAAGTTGACGCATTTTTCGCGGTCGTGACCCAGCGGTGGACTAACGTCTGCTCTAACAGCTTTTACAGGACACATGTCGACGCATACACGGCAGTCTAAGCAGGGGTTGAAGTTGGTCAGTTTTTCATCCGTTTCGAGATGGGCGTCGGTGAGAACTGCGCCGAAATTGACCCTTGGACCATACTCGGGAGTTACGATTATTCCGCTTCGTCCATAGACGCCTAAGCCAACCTCGTAGGCAGCGAGTTTCATGGACATGCGGGAAATCTTCTTCTCGCGGTCAAAATAGCCAGATGAAATAACTGCATTGTGCCCCTTCTCTCGAATGAGGTCAGCCATTTTGTATTGCAGCCAATCACGGAAGATGTACATGACTCGGTTTTCTCCGACGATTTTCTTTCCCAGTTCGATGGAACGGTAATAATCCGATCCAACGTAAATACCAAAAACGACTACTGAGTTGCAGCTTTCCCAAACATCCCTTGGGCGACAGCCGGGTGTGGCTTTCTCGAAGCCCTCTTTCGGGTCTGCGACTCGCATGGTGTAAGCCCCAAAGTCTTTGGCGAATTGTTCCAATTCGCTTTTCAAATCAGACGTGGTGTTTAGCTGCATCAACAGTGCTTCCTCTGGGAATAGGGCGGCACAGATTATTAAAACCTTAACACGCCATTCTGAGCTTTTAATAAGCTAGTTTTCGTCAGTTGGCTGTGAATCGTTTGGTTTTCTGAAAATGTAGATGCCGTTCTTCTCTCGAATTTCTGAAAAGCCATGGATTCGAACTTAAAAGAGAAACTGACCAGATTTGGGCATAAGAAGGCTAACATTTCGCACGTGGAACTATCGAATCCCGTCCGCTTAGTAGCAGCCCATAAGTTCAAAAGATCTTATTCTTATATCGTCTCTTCTCAACTCGGCGCGAATGAATTTCTTGATGTCCTCCTCTTCGATCTTGGGATCCTTGTATCTGTCTGTACGAAACGGAAGCTTTGTGCGTCTCAGGACACCCTCCTCGGGTGTGTCGACAAATATGTGTTGTACTCCTTCTGCTGTGAACGTGAGTCTCAGTTCTACTGGTGGTCTTGAGAGAGGTGCTAACCCTTGGGCAAAATAAATCTCGTCTGGACGCAGATCCGTTAGTAGCTTTTTGAATTCGGTCTAGGTAAGTACCCGCTCAACTCTGCTAATCAAGGGGTGCCACCTAGAGTCGTCGACAGCGCTTGTTTCTTGTTCCTGGGAAAAAGATGGCGTGTCCGTAGACCAAACCTCACTAGGGACAGCAT
>CAZPDY010000273.1:0-2199 GCA_964585455.1 uncultured Candidatus Bathyarchaeia archaeon
GTCTTGTCTACTTTGGCTGCGCTGTCTCCGACCTCGCCCAATAGGTACCACAGTTCTGAGCAGGCATCAGCCTCGTTTCCTCGAGTGGTTGTGACGAGGAGGTTGAAATCTCGGAGCATAAATAATGTGTCTTGCTTTGTTCTAAAAAGAATTTTCTCTCTTCAGCCAACTAGGATTAGCCAAATGAAAATCTCCACCACGAACAGTAGAAATAGCAGAAACCAAAAGGTTTTTCCCACCTGCCAGCTTCGACTCTTGAATGTGCAACACCCCTCTCTTGGTGTGCTTATTCTTCTTCCATACTTATCCCTCCTATACTCTTCGTCGGTTAAGAACCTCGGAAGGTGAACATGCTTTGGAGTTTTTTCATCTTCAAAGAGTTTGAAAAGATGATTCCAAGACACAACTTCTATCTCCAAATGTTTTCCTGAGAAAATGGGTTTTACTTCACTCCGTCTAACGTCCACTGTCACGGGCTGGTGCTTTTCTGTCTCAAACCTTGACTTGCTAACACTTCCGTCCTCTTTGCTAACCCAGATTTCGACTAACTCGCAATCCTTCTTGCTACCGTAAAAAGGGAGGAAAAACAGGTATCTGTACAGTAGATGGAGCCATTTTTTTGGATGGATCTCTTCTTCCCATATGATGTGATAGACTATAACAATATGATCTTCGTGATCTACGACCTCGTATGCCATAGAGCTTGGAGACTTGGGTCCGACTATTGTGGAATTTTGATGAATCACGGGTTGATACTCTTCTGCTAACTCTCTCGCGGAATATTCTTTCCCTGCAATAGCAACTTTCGTTTCAGGACGTATAACGTCATAGCCTCTGGAGACATACCCAGTGAAGAAAAGATACAGGTAGTAAGTGAGTATTATAAGAACAACTAGAATGAAGAGTTCTATTAACTGAATTTCAGGCATCTCTCTGTGTCACCTTTTTACAGTTAATAGAAGAGCAATTAAGGATTTTAGGCTGAACTAATATTAGGATTCTATAAAATCCTATATAGTCACTAGTCTACTCCTAATCGTCGCGTTGGGAGAATCAGTTGACAGCTGAAAAGCAATCCGTCAAGTGTCCCTTCTGCGGAGCTGAACAAGAAGAGAGCATACCCGATGGAACAAAATGGGGATTTGCTCATCCAGTTGATGGCGATTGGAGAGCCAAGACAGGAAAAGAATGGGTCATCAACCCACCCGAACAATGTCCTTGGTGGAAGCAGGTCTGGTACAAATTTGTCTACGGTCAACAAAAAAGAACGAAAGAGAAAATCATTGCAAGAATGGCCCAGTGCAAGAATTGCAGTCGACGATTCCACCTAGAATTCTTCGAAAATGCCGAAAAAGACGACGATGCGTGGTGGACATTTCATGGAGATTCACGGGGCAAACCCGTTCTGCCAAGAATAACGATCGATCGACTTCTAGATAGGGGGCCATTCCCCTACGTCCTAACAAGCATGGTTGTGGGCATAATTCCTTGGGCTTCTTGGTTTGTTGTGCTTACGATTTTTGGCGGATGGGATAAAGTGGGTTACGAGTGGGTCTCATGGGTCTTTTCGTGCGTGATGTTTGTAATGATGCTGATAACGGTCAAAAGTCATGCCAACATGATTCGCGGTCTTTCTAAAGAGGTTGAGCATATCCCTGACCTACAAGAATGGATGCGCAAGTATATTGTTCGGGGTTGGGTAAAGCATTCACTGGGAGATATTGGTGCCAGATTCAAAGCACCCGACTTTTTTGGTTACTGTCTCGCCTTTGTCTACATCATCATTAACATCTTGCTTCTGTTGTTCAACCGAGATATGCTCTACCCGATATTCGAGCCACATTCAATCGCATTCTATGCAGAATTTGTGGTAACCACGATTATCTGGGCATTCTTCTATTTTATTCTTGGAACTTCTCTGTATCTTAGTCTAAGCATAGTCTGGCTTATGAAACGAATTGGCAACGATATCCCGATGCGAGTAAACCCCTTAGATCGTTCTGGAGGTTTAGCGCCCTTTGGCAAGGTGGCGCTTTCCTCTGTGCTTTCTCTCACACCACCGCTGCTAATAGGCACCTTTCTGTTTGGTTTTTCCGTTTTTTTGGGACAACAAGCCGTCAGCCTTTTCATGCGCATTGCCCTCTTGTTGGGGGGCGTAGGGATAGCAGTTGGTGTATTCTTCATAGCCTTGTATTCAAT
>CAZPDY010000274.1:0-2174 GCA_964585455.1 uncultured Candidatus Bathyarchaeia archaeon
GTCGTGTCGGTCCCTTCTCTGCATTGGCTCGGTTAGCTTCTCGTCCCTAAAAATTTCCGAAGCAAACCGTCCATTCTTCTCTCTGAGTTCTTCAGCGATGGGGGCGAACCTCCTTTCTCTTCGGCGGGCACGCTCTTCTAAAAAACCACTCTCTGCGCGTGTAATAAGGCTTCGTGTCAGCTTTGAGGGGACAATCGTTGAACGAGGCAGACATGGAATTATCTTCTGTATTATTTATACACATGCAAAAGTGGTGAATGTTCCACATTTCAAGATGGCAAGCCGTAGAAATGTGCCAACATAAGCTGCTCTAGCGTGTCCCGCGTCTTCTCAGGTTCTCAAAGACTCTACGAAGTTCTCCAACAGGGTTCGGCGAAAAGTCAACTCTCAAATCCACAAAAACCCGCGGTCCCCCTGCCACAACAAGCGCTGCGGAAAGCTTACCCCGCTTGTCGCCGCCTGCTGCGTCTCCAACTTCCAACGCTTTGAGAAGGCGTTCAGCAAGCTCGCCCTTCGAACCTAAATATTTTTCCTTCATCGCTTCTACAACACGTTTGCCGACGAGCATGTTGCCAGCGACCACAAAGCCTTCGCCCGCAATGTGACCCTTCCAAGAACCAGCTTCCTTGCCCGTGAAAGCAGCCGCCCGTCCTTCGCTGTCTATCATAATCACCTGCCTCGTTTCTCTGTCTGAATCCTCCTCAAGCATGGTTTCCAGAGAAGCTTTTGGGGAGAAGCCCGACATAAGCAGTTTCAGGCCCTTAACTCCATAATCGATGTTTGTGTTGGCTTGCGTCGCTATGGCGCCAACGTCAGCCTCAACGTGGGGGACTCTGCTTCCCACCGCTGAGATTGCTGTGGAAACGCCCACGCCTAGGGCACGTGTTTTTGGGCATCTTGCTACTATGGAGAATGTCATGGTTATCAGAGTAACCTTGTGTTTCCTTAAGGTTTATAAAAATGGGGTTGTGACGACACGCCACAAGCACCCAAAAGACTATTCTACAGTATGAAGTCGCCAGAGTAGTTGTCGTAGAGCTGAGGCTGCGAATCAGGCTGTTGTGCAACTACGCGTGGGTAGGCGTACGCGTGTGCTGCTTCGACTGAGTTTGCCCTGTTGTCCAGCAGTGCCTCGTCGACGAAGTAGTAGCCCCATAGCGTGTTGCCCAACTGTAGGTAGTCCCAGCCGTACTGGTCGGCTTTGCAGGCTGAAGCTATTACTCTGCCAGTGCCCTGCAAGTCGTCGTTGTCGTCGAACATGCCGCCCGAGTGGCATGAGCCGAACAATAGGGCGAATTTCGTGCTCTCAATCGCTGCGAACTTCGTCTTGAACCAACCGTCTGGCAAGCCATAGAAGTCGTAAGTGACAATCATCTCGTCATAGCCGTCTGATTCACTGTCGCTGTCCCAGCCTTCAGAGTCCAAGTCCCTGTAGCCGTGACCGCTGTAGAAGAACACCACTTCGTCGCCTGCCTTCTCGTTTGCGACCAGCCAGTCGACGGCGCTTACGATGGCTGAAGCTGTAGCTCCCTTGTTGGTTATCAGTTTCACGTTGGCTTTGGGATAGCCCTGCTGTCTCGTGAGCTCGGTGTACATCTCTTTCGCGTCCTCGTCTGGATGCCACAAGTCAGAACCCGTTCCTTGGTAGTCTGCGATTCCAATCACTACCGCCCACTTCGACGCTGCCAACGGTTTGACCGCGGACGCTTCAGGCTCGGCGTAGACGTTGGCTTCGCTGAATTTCATGGGGTTCTTATGGCTTAGGTTCAGTTTGCATGACGTTGCTGCCACGGGTGCAAACACGGCGATGAAGAAGAATGCAGAAATGGCTATTGCTACAAAGAGAGATTTTCTCATTTTTTCCACTCCGAAAGCGTATTTAGAGTGGTTGGTTAATAAAACTAACTGGTAGAAAACTCTGTTACCTTCAATCGTTCGATGTCTTCATGGATAAATGGAGCAAAGTTCATGCTATTCTGACGGTTGTTTCTCTTTTTCTTCCCAGAAGGGCTTAGTCCGCAAATACTGAATCTTCGCCTTCAACAAGTCCATGTAGAAGTCGTCTTCGTTCGGGTGCATCCTTCCGAGAATTCTGAAAGCCGTTTTGGGACCTACGCCCTTAACGTGGAGGGCGACGACGGCTCTCTTGCCGTAGCTAAGAATCAGGTCTGCAG
>CAZPDY010000275.1:0-2171 GCA_964585455.1 uncultured Candidatus Bathyarchaeia archaeon
TGTTAGCTCCACGAGAGTTTCAACCTTTGCTGGAGGCGTTTTTGGTGGAATCGTCTTTTTTTCTGGTCGCAGGTTGTAGCCGAAGATGAAAGCAGTGACTCCGAAGAGAAACAGGACGAAAACAATCGCGCTGTAAATCAGCATTCCACCCATCGATCCTTCTAAGGAAGTTCTGTAGAGCAGAGCGTAACAGGCTACTATAAAGAATGCTAAACCGACTATGTAGAGGATGTAATCTGAGCGCGACATCATTCTCAGCTAACTCTATGATTCTCTAAACGCATAAATAGCTTTGCCAAGACGAAGATGAAAAAAGAGGAAAGAGAAACTATTTTCCTATCACTTTTCGCGTTGCAATCTCTATGTCTTCGGCTTTCACAGTTTTTCGTCCCGCGTGCATTGCGTATTCGATGGCTTCTTTTGCGATTTTGACGCCGATTTCTTCGAGAGCGGCTGCTAAGGCTTGCGCAGCGCTTTCGCTTACACGGTCGGCTTTAGCTTTTTTGATTATTCGGTGCATAGGCGCAACAGATAACTCTAAATCAGCCATTCAACCATCTCCGTTGCCTCTTTCTCTATTTAAGCCATATTTAACCCTTATCCCTACAAACTCAAACGAAATTTCTCCTCTATCCGTCGCACAGCAACGCATAAAAATACGCGTAGCTCACTGAAGAGCATGAGATTCGTGGACGCGCATGTCCATCTTTCTGACCCTGAGTATGAATCGCACATAGGCAGACTCATCGAGGACGCTGAAAAGTCGAGCGTCGTCGCCTTGGTGTCCAACTCGATGAACCTTCAGACGAGCCTCCAAAGCATCGAACTATCTGAGAAATACCCTAAACTCGTCTATGCTGCTCTGGGGATTCACCCGTGGAACGTCAAAGAGTTAGCGGCGAACGAACTTGAGCATACGGCGAGCCTGATAGAGAATCATAAACAGAATAAAGGAATCGTGGCAATCGGAGAGATAGGCTTAGACTACAAATACCTTAAAGGAGGGAAAAAGGAACTTCTAACCTCGCAGTACGAAATGTTCAGCAAGATGCTCCAGCTCAGCGAAAAACTTTCCCTGCCCGCCATCATCCATTCAAGGGGGACGACGCAGGAAATCATCGACATGCTCACTTCTTACAACACCAAAAAAGTGTTGTTGCATTGGTTCAGCCAACCCATTAGTCTTCTGTCCAGGATCGTAGAGCGGGGGTATTACGTTTCCGAAGGTCCCCCAACGGTCTTCGCAAGCCACATACAGGATATCGTGCGTCAAATCCCACTCACAAACCTGCTAACAGAGACAGATGGTCCAGTTAGGTATTCTAGACCCCCTTTCAAGGGGGAGATGCCCAAACCTGCATTTATCCCCATGGTAGTGGATGCGATAGCAAGGATAAGGCAGCAGGATAAAGCCGAAGTAGCTGCTCAAATCTTTAAAAACTTCGTAGATTTTTTCGGGATAGAAGAGACATAACCAAATTGCTTTTATGGAAGTCGCAGTTATTAAAGAAAGCCAAGAAAGAAGACTACAAGAGTCAAGGTTCAAAGCGTAAGGGATGAATGAAAAGCTTGGGAAAAGTGCGGCCAGAACACGTGAAGAAAATGGCTCGTGAACTCATAGAGCTCTATCCAGACAAGTTCAGCACAAACTTTCAAAACAACAAGAAAGCCATAACATCGGTAGCTCAATTCTATTCTGCAAAACTCAGAAACAGGACAGCGGGATACATCACCAGATTGCTGTCGATTGAACGTGCAGCGGAAGAGGCAGAAGCGGAAGCTGAAATTGAAGAAGGCGCGATGGAAGAAGGAGAAGTAGAATCAGAAGAGAGCGCAGAGGAAGAGAAGGAGTAGGAGCTGAGACTGGTGGCTGCTATCGGCAATTACAGGAAAGGCTGGGCGCTTCGTTACTTAAGAGAAGCAAAAGCAGAACTCCTAGCAGCCCAGAAGACCCCTTCAATCGCCCACAGCCTAATCCTAGAGTCCATGAGAAAGGCGCAAGCGGCAATCTACTACAGCCTGGGCGACCCTGCGTTCATAGAGTCCATCGTGTACCAAGCCTTCGACAGCCAACAGCAGTTAGCCAACGAGCCCGTGCTAAAATGCCTAATCGAGATCGAGCGCACCATACTGAAGCTTTCCCAAACTAGTGATTCTGAGCTCCCTGAAAC
>CAZPDY010000276.1:0-2169 GCA_964585455.1 uncultured Candidatus Bathyarchaeia archaeon
CGTTGGTTGAGGCACAGAAGGTTAAGACGCCCGTGATTGCCTCAAGCTCCAAAAACTGCTTAGGGCTCGAGGACAGAACTGAAAGCCCGTCGAAAGAAGTTATATCGGACTTGGTTGAAGGGAAGGTTCCCGGCGTACTCGTTTTGGACCCAGACAAGGTGGGAGAAGTCGCTGTTGAAACCGTGATGGCGGTGGCTCCCAAACGGAATAGGTTCAAGATCATTCCCGAAATAGACGAAATCATCGCAGCAGCGAAAGAGTGCAATCAGTGCAACGAGTGTATGCGAGCCTGTCCAAACAACCAGCCGATTCCCGAGGCTATGAAAGCGGCGGCTCAAGGAGACCTTAACCCACTGGCTGAAATCCTCGAAGACTGTGTGGGCTGTGCCCGATGCGACAGCGCTTGCCCCAACGACTTTCCACTTCACAGCTACATGGTGAAAGCCGGAGAGAAACAACTGTTGGAAGAGAAGTTCAAGATGCGAGTTGGGCGAGGCGCCATCCAAGACGTGGAGATAAGGGAAGTCGGAGGACCCATAGTTCTCGGCGAAATTCCCGGAGTAGTCGCCATAGTTGGATGCGCTAATTATCCCCACGGCGGGAAAGAAGTTGCGGAAATCGCTGAAGAGTTCGCAAAACGTAGGTTCATAGTAGTGACTTCAGGATGCGCAGCCATGTCCATCGCCATGGTAAAAGATGAAGAAGGAAAAACTCTCTATGAAAAATATCCGGGCTCCTTCGACGCGGGTGGCATCGTCAATGTAGGTTCGTGTGTCTCAAACCCTCACATCGCTGGAGCGGCTATCAAAATTGCTAGCATCTTTGCGAAGAGAAAACTACGAGCTAACTATGAGGAAATCGCAGACTACATTCTCAACAGAGTGGGAGCCGTCGGAGTCGCTTGGGGCGCCATGTCTCAGAAAGCTGCCTCAATAGCTTCTGGTTTCTGGAGGCTTGGAGTCCCAGTGATCGTTGGACCCCACGGAGCCAAGTATCGACGCATGCTCTTGGGCAGGAAGGATAAGGACGAGGACTGGTATGTGTACGACGCTAGGACAGGCGACAAAGTCTACGGAGGCCCTGCTCCTGAACATCTCTTTACTGCGACTGAAACTAAGGAGGAAACAATGGTGCTCATAGCAAAGCTCGTAATGAGACCCAACGACACGACTAAGGGTCGCGCTATAAAGCTGACGCATTACATTGATTTGCACAAGCGTCTCTATGGAGTCATGCCCGACGACATTCATCTTTTCGTTCGAAACAAGGCTGATATTCCTATCACCATGAAAGACGAAATCCTAAAAATCTTGGAAGAGAAGGGGTGGAAGGAAACTAGGATTCCAGACCCTACGTTGCTTCCCAGGATGATTAGGCAGAGGAAGGGTGAGTAGCATGAGTGCACAAGCAGAACCCTGGCAGAAAGCCGAAATCGCGGGACCGAAGAAAGCGCTCCTCATTTTGAAACCAGAAGTGGTTGTGGCAACAGTGAAGAAAGCAAAGCGCCCCGTCCTCATCGTTGGACACCAAGCTGCGGAAGAGTATTCAGAAGATGTGAGAATGATAGATTATGCAGTCCGCATGAGTAGGGCTGCAAAGATTCCTATCGTCGCTACCGCACACGTGGTAAGCGAGTTTGTTAAGAGAGGGGTTCAGCCTGCGGGTGCCATGTCGGCGATGGAAATTGGAAGCAGGCTTAACGACCCAGAATGGAAAGGCTTGGACGGAAAAGGCTCTTACGACGTTGCATTGTTTATGGGTCTTCCTTACTACATGGAATTCGTGATACTGGCGGGGCTGAAACATTTTTCCACAAACGTTAAGACAGTCAGCCTCGACAGGTTCTACAACCCTCACGCATCATGGTCATTTCCAAACCTTTCGGTCAAGGATTGGAGTGAAAAATTCGAAACAATACTGAACCAACTAGAAGGAGAATGAGAATGTCGATGTTTGAAGACATCCCAGTAGACGTAGGCGTAATCTACGAAGGCGAGAGAATTAGAAGGAAAGACATGCAAGTGGAACTCGGAGGACCCGACAAAGAACACAAATTCGAGCTGACAAGAGTCCTGAAACCAGAGGAAATAGAAGACGGAAAAGTCTCCATAATCGGCCCCGACATAAAGGACATGAGTGAAGGAAGCAGCCACCCGTTAGGTATAATAA
>CAZPDY010000277.1:0-2102 GCA_964585455.1 uncultured Candidatus Bathyarchaeia archaeon
ACCCTGAGCTCTGCGAGGCTATGAAGGGCGACAACAAGCAAATCAACGCGATGGTCCTTCGCCGCCTGTCTCGCAACCGCCTTTGAAAAGCACCTCACAGCAACAAGCTCAAGCCTACGCCGAAACAATCTCAGGCTCCTAAGCAGTTCGTTAGGGGATTTGGGCGCAAAGTCGCTTCTCGTCGCCAAGTCAACGCCACAGTCTTTGCAGGTTCTGCGCAGAAAACTGATTGTTTCTTCGTTCACCCTCGAAGGCAGGGATACTCCTATCATGCTGAAGCCTAACTCTGACGCCTTACAGACCATCCTCTCAACTTTCTCTTTGTCATCTAAGTTTGGCTGCAAGTGGAGGTCGGCGAAGCGTTTCATGGCATTAACCCTAGTTCTCGACAAACCTCAACGACGCTTCTCGCATCTTTCTTCTTGAAGTGAACCCGTATGTGAACGGGGTCGGATTTGCCGAGTTTAAATTCTCCCTCAAACAGTGCCTGCTTGTCGAGACGAAGATATAGGTTGCTCTTCTCGATGAAAAGGTTTGATTCCCTCTGCATCGTCTCCTTATTCAACGTATTGAGGGAAGTGGAAAGCTTATCGATGAAAGCTCTGACCAACGCCTCATCCTTAATCCGTGCTTCGAATAGGATTATTGGGTTTCCGTGGTGGCCCTTAACAACATTCCCCTCAAAAACCACGTCATCCATATGCTCAGCGGGAAACAGGTTGTAAGCTGCCTTCTTCACTTTCTCTGGGTCTTCGGTGGCGTGGGACGAGAAGCGAACATCCACGTACGCTACGGGCGACTTCAAACTTCCCATTCACCAGCCAACAGTATTGCCCTCAGGAGGCTTCTTTCTCTTTCTTAGCGCGTTTCTTGACGGGTTCTGAGCTGGGTAGCTGTTGTTTCGCAAGCTCCACGTTTTCTTCGTGAACTGTTCGTCTCCTCGCGTCAACGGGCAACCCCAAGCGCAAAGCTTGATTCGGGCTTATTCCCGCTTTTCTCAGCTCTTCCCTGCTGAAGCCTCTTCCCTCACGCGTTTCCCCGTTCTTTTTACTGATGACTAGGCGACTTCGCAGAGCCGTTCTTTCATTCCTCGACATTGAAATCCCTTTAGGGAGATTCGCTGCTGAGCCTAATAAAACTGTTTAGCCTGTCTATACGAGAAGTAGAAAATGGCAGATGGCGACTGATTTATCTGGCTTTTTCTGCACCCCTTCCCTTATGACGAAGCCCTCTGACCTTCTTCCCTGCACTGGTCAGTCCCCGAAAAACCCGCCTCCTATGCACATCCTCGCCCACCCAACCCACATCCTTGTCTGCCTTAATAACGGGATGCGCCGGGTCAACCAAAATAATCTCGAACCACTTGTAGCGTCCGTCTTCTCCCACCCAGTAAGAATTGAGGACTTCGAGGTTTGGAAACTTTCTCGCCGCCCGCTCTTCAGCAATGAGCTTGAAGCTCTTCGCAGGCTTGTATCGGGTGACACCCATGCGCCTGGGACTCCGACCCGACCTGGGTCTGGACTTGCTCAAGCCCCCTCGCCTAATCCTGACCCTGACGACCACGAAGCCTTGCTTCGCCTTATAGCCCAACTTTCGCGCGTTGTCCAGCCTAGTGGGCTTTTCAACTCTCAGGATCGTGGGCTGTTTGCGCCACTTAATAAGCCTATGCCACATTAATTCCTTCACATAAGAGGCTTCAGGCTTTTCCCAAGCTTTCGCGATGTACTTGTAAGTCATTAGGTGCATTCTCCGTTTGTGGTTCAACCCCACTGTAGGGGTTACATTCCAGCGGACGCTAACATCCGCCAGCGTTGTAGGTAACACCGAAGGAATCCTAATAAGCTTTTCCAAGCGGGTTGGTGGCAATTAATTTATTAGTCGATTTGAAGTTAGCTTAGAATCGAAGAAAGATGGAAAACTGGGGCTTAATCATCATAGGCGCCGGACCAGCAGGACTGACGGCTGGAATATACGCTGGGAGAAGTGGACTGAAGACTCTCGTAATCGAGGAGAAGATGGCTGGGGGAGAGGCAGCAGTCGCACCTTGGATTGAGAACTATCCGGGGTTTGAGAAAATCAACGGATCAGAACTGACTGAGAAG
>CAZPDY010000278.1:0-2095 GCA_964585455.1 uncultured Candidatus Bathyarchaeia archaeon
CAAATGGGGTCCTCTCGTCGCTGACATCGACCCAACCCACGACGGAATGGAGATAATATCAGCACCTGAGGGAACAGGCTTGGATGGTGGTAACTGGTGGCACGGGGCAATCTTGATTTGGAGCAGTAGTTACGAGAGCCTTCAAAACGTCACTCGTTCATCTACTGGTGGCCGTCTTGGATCCCAACTTGGTTATCCTCTCGTCCAAGATATTGATGGTGATGATCTTCTTGAACTTGTGGTCTGTGCTTCTTCAGGCAGTGTGTATGCTTTTGACTCGTCTGCTCCTGCTCCATCTGGCTCTGAGCGCATTAGATCTGAGGTAACATACTATGGCGAGGCTCGCTTGGGAGTTGCTGAACACACGATAATGCCGTGGGAAGATGATTATTGGACTGCCCCGCTCGTGGCACCAGTTTCACCGAGCGATAACGCGCTTGCAGTCCCGGTTTCAACAAGTCAGCTCAGCTTCCGGCTTAGGGAGCATCAGTCGGAATCATTGGACTATGTCGTCACCACGTCTCCAGACGTTGGCTCAGACGTTGACTCAATCAGCAGCGACACGTACAACTGGAAAACGAGAACTATCGATGTTACTGGCTTGGACTACGACACGACTTACACTTGGACGGTCAGCGCCACCGATGGAACCTACTGGACGAACAGGACATATACCTTCCGGACTGAACTTGCACCGAATCCGGGCAATCATGTTCCGACACAGGGCACTCCTTCGCTTGTTTCTCAAGATGGGTTGGACATGACTACGTCTACTTTTGTGGCTTCTAACCAGTCTACTTACGATCTCGATGGTGACGACGTGACGAACATCTACAGGTGGACAGTCAACGGTGACTCTGTGGCGCAGTTGCTCTTGCCGTTTGATACGAGGGATGAGACTTCTACTGCAGACTATTCTGGCTATGGCAACGATGGCATTGTCAAGGGTGCTGTTTGGGTTCCGAATGGTGTAATGGGTGGTGCTTACAGTTTTGACGGTAAGGACGATGTCATAGTAATCAGTGATGGTGGTCTCGGCTATTTCAATGACCAAAATTATAGCAGCGGTCCGCTCGCTAATCATGAGGAGTTGGGCGGATATGGAAATTGGGATGCAGTGACAGTTGAGGCTTGGATTTACCTTACAGAATACAACAACGGATCAAGAATTGTAGCAAAGATTCCGAGTTACGCGCTTGGGTTCGAAAGCCACCGCACGAGCCGTTTGTATGCTGCAGTTTGGCCTTATAAAGGCTATGTCGACCCTGAGAATGATAACAAAAACGCTGAAGACCAAGAGCAAAAGGTATCTGCAGACGTGGACATTGACTTGAATACTTGGTATCATATCGCTTTCACCTACCAGAATGGTGTAGGCTTGAAGCTTTACTTCAACGGCGAGTTGGTTGCTGAGGATTCGACGAGAGAAGGACCCCTCTCGCGGAGCCGAGGCGAACCAGTCTATATTGGAAGGCTTGTTCAGCCCTTCGCAGGCATGATTGACGACGTGAGGATTTACTCCTACGCTCAGCCCGCGGAGCAGATTTACAACCGGTACATGGAATCCAAAGACGGCGACAGCAGCAGCTCGTTGTTCTATCCTTTGGGTATTGCAGGTATAGGCGACTCTTTGGCATGTGAAGTCATCCCGACTGATTCCTTCGAAGAAGGTAATACTGAGGTGTCAGATCCCATAACCTTGTTGAACTCGCCTCCTGTTGCATCCAACTTGCAGATTTATCCTGTACGTGCCCGTGGCGTTCGCCTTGACGACGAGGATTTGGATGCAGGTTATGATTACAGTGACGCCGATGGAAATCCCGAAGGTGCGACTCAAATTAGCTGGTACAGGAACGGTGGATTTTTCAGTAGCCTACTCACGGTTCCAGCGAGCAGTACGGCGATTGGTCAGACTTGGTACTTCACTGTTGTGCCCAGAGACTCGCTAGGAGGTGTTGGAGACCTGCAGACTTCTGAAACCGTAACCATTCGCGGCAACTCGGCCCCGAATACAGGCGTGCCTACCTTAGACTCCATGAATGGGGGCACGGACTACGACGATGAAGACCTGGTGTGTACAGCCGCAGCCACGACC
>CAZPDY010000279.1:0-2090 GCA_964585455.1 uncultured Candidatus Bathyarchaeia archaeon
ATCATAAGCAGCGGCGGAACCATGATAAAAGCGGTCGCTCACGCCAAAAAACAGGGAGCAACGAAAGTCTACGCTGCGTGTGTGCATCCCCTCTTGATGGACAACGCCGAGGAGAAGATTATTCAGAGCGGAGCAGACGAAGTCGTGGGCACTGATAGCGTGCCGAGCTCTATAAGCGTCGTTTCCGTGGCACCCGTGATTGCCGAGACACTTGTGGAGCGAGGAGCCTAAACCCTAGTGCCTCGGCTCTTCTTCCTCCTCTCTGGCGAGCATGAGTCATTACCCTTCGCGGAGTTGGAGGCAGTTCTGGAAGCCGAAAGCATCGTTTATGACGAGCTACAAGTACTCCCCCAAGTTCTGCGGCTCGACACATCCTCTAAGGCAGTCGAAGCTCTAAAGAAGAGGGCTGCGATGACTAGAGTCTGTTGCCACGAACTGTTCTCCTGTCAAGCCTCATTCTCGGAAATCGTGAAAGCCACGCAATCCATCTCTCTAGACCCTCTTCTCCAATCGAGTGAAAGTTTTGTCGTGCGGGTTCGACGAGTAGGCGAAACAGCGAAAAACTTAGCGAGCATGGATTTAGAGCGGAAGCTCGGCGAACTGATTCTAAACAAGGCTAAAGGGGCAAGGGTTAGCCTCGAACAGCCGCAGAAAACTTTTTTCGGAACGTTAACCGCTGGCAGCTTTCTCTTCGGGTTGAAGCTCGAGGAAATAGCGCCCACGCCTTTCATGCAGAGGCGACCGCGAAAACGTCCCTTCTTCCACCCTTCTGCTATGCCTCCGAAGTTGGCGAGATGCATGGTCAATCTCGCAAAGCCTAAGCCGGGCGACTTTCTTCTGGACCCTTTCTGCGGCACGGGGAGCTTCCTAATAGAGGCTGGTTTGCTGGGCTGCCGAGTGCTGGGTTTCGACGCCAAGAGGTACATGGTTAGGGGGAGCCTTCGGAACCTGAAGTTCTTTGGCGTTGAAAATGAGGGAATGGCAGTTGCCGACGCCAAACATTTACCCCTAGCCAAAGTGGACAGTATAGTCACTGACCCACCCTACGGTCGTTCAGCGTCAACGATGGGGTACACCACCGCACAAATCATTCAAGAATTCCTGACAGACTCAGTCGACAGAATAGGGAAACAACAACGTATTTGCCTCGCTGCTCCCAGAACGGTTAATATAGGCAAGATGGCTGAAACGTTAGGCTTTAAGCATGTCCAGTCTCACTTTGTCTACATCCACAGGAGCCTCACGCGAGAAATCGCAGTGTTGGAGAGAGCATAGATGAGCCTTGAAGTTGTTTTTCTCGGAACGGCTGGCAGCGTCCCCACGACTACGCGGTCGCTTCCAGCCATCGCAGTACAAAGCAAAGGAGAGTTGATTCTCTTCGATTGTGGCGAAGGGGTTCAACGCCAGATGGTGAAGGCGTGCTTGGGCTTCAACAAGAAAACGAAAGTGTTCGTCACCCACATGCACGGCGATCACATGCTCGGCTTGCCCGGGCTAATCCAGACTATGTCGCTCCTAGACCGCACGAAGACTCTGGAAATCTACGGACCAGCGGGCTTGGAGGAGTTTGTAGAAGCTATCGAAAAAACCGTGCATTTCACGCTTACTTTCCCCTTGGAAATTGCTGAAATCGAACGAGAGGGACTCGCGTGCGAAGAGAAAGAATACGAAGTATACGCGGCTTGGGCAGACCATTCAGCTCCTGCATTTGCATACAGCCTCGTCGAGAAACCCCGCCCAGGCAGGTTCTACCCAGAAAAAGCCAGAACCCTGGGCGTTCCAGAAGGCATTTTATGGTCGAAGCTTCAGCATGGGTATGCCGTAAAGCTGCGAAGCGGGAAAACAGTCAAGCCTGAAATGGTAGTTAGTCCGCCAAGGCATGGAAGGAAGATAGTCTACACAGGCGACAGCAGGCCCTCGGAGTCTCTGGTTGAGTTTGCAGAGAACGCTGACCTCCTCATCCATGACTGCACGTTTGACGACGAACTTCTAGAAAGAGCTGGAGAGGATGGTCATTCTACGCCTAGCCAAGCGGCAAAAACCGCCAAAAAAGCCAAAGCGAAACGGCTGATTCTGACACACATAAGTGC
>CAZPDY010000280.1:0-2070 GCA_964585455.1 uncultured Candidatus Bathyarchaeia archaeon
GTTTATGAGTGAAACAGCCAGCTATCTGTCTTTTAAACGATTCCGCAGTGCCAGCGTAGAAGCTTCCTGCTTGAACGGCTCTTCTTACCTTCACTCACGTGCCCTCAACTATTCTTCTCGCGATATTTTTGCCTCAAAATCGTCGACAGACAACGCCATGTCCTTGTCAGGGGGCAGTTCTCCTTTCTCGCGGAGGATTTGTCTAGCCAACATCCAATAAATGACCGCTAAGGCTCTTCTACCCTTGTTGTTAGTCGGAATCACAAAGTCTACGCCCGAAAAATCGTTGTCAGTGCTGCACAAAGCGATGACTGGAATGCCCATGACTCCAGCTTCTTTCACCGCTTGCACGTCGGCTTTGGGGTCTGAAACAATGATTACTGACGGTTCTACGTGACGGGGATACAGGGGATTCGACAAGAGTCCAGGAATAAACCTTCCAACGATAGGAGTTGCCTTCGTTGACTCACAGAACTTCGTCGCTGGATAGCGCGCGTAGAGTCTTCCTGCAACTGCAGCGATTTTAGAGGGTTCAAACCTCGAGAGAAACTTGGCTGCGGTGCGTATGCGTTCATCGGTCTTCTTAACGTCGAGCACGAACAAGCCGTCAGGCCTTACGCGGTAGATGAATTGGTCCATATCCTTTGTTTTCATTCTAGTGCCGATGTGGATGCCCGCTGAGAGCAGCACATCGCGGGGTAATAGTAGTTCAGCTTCTCCTATCTCGAATTCTTCCTCACTTTCTTCAGGCAAGTTTGTTTTCTCGGTGTCTTGGGTGTTCTCGGTTTTTTCAACGTCTTCTTTTTCTGACAAGGACTGCTTCCTCCTTTAACGGGATTTCAGCCATTTTCGCTCTTTTTCCAAGAGTGTCTTCTATTCGGATGAGTTCGTCGATTTTTGCGATTCGGGCGCCTTCGATCACGCCAGTCTTGATGATCGGACAATGGAAAGCCACCGCCAAATGGGAAATTTCCGCGTTCACGGTGTCGCCCGACCTATGGGACACGACGGGAGCGTATAATGCTTCTCTAGCCGTTTTGGCGGCTTCCCAAGCGTCGGTAAGCGTCCCGATTTGGTTGGGTTTTATTATTATCGAGTTAGCTGCGCCTTTCTTGATTCCGTGTTTTAGTCGTTTAACGTTTGTAACAAACAAGTCATCGCCGCAGACAAGACAGTTGCGCGCTTTTTCTGTCAGCCATGCAAAGTTCTCAAAATCCTCTTCGTGAAAGGGGTCTTCTACGTAAGCGAGGCTGTATTCTTCGATCAGCTCTGAAATGTATTTTGCTTGTTCTTTGGGTGTTCTGCTGATTTTCTCATGAGAGTAAACGTAGCTCTGTTTCTTCGGGTTCCAGAGTGTTGACGCGGCAATGTCTATCCCCATTCTGCACTCGAACCCAAGCTCTTCTGAGACTGCTCTGCATGCCTGTCTCATGAGCTCTAGGGCTTCGTTGTTGTTGATGTCAGCAATCCAAGCGCCTTCATCGCTTTTTCCGCTCGTGAACGTTCTCTTGGTTTTTCTGAGAATCTCACCCACTTTCTTATGAAACGTTACGTTAGCTTTTGCGGCGTCCCAGAAAGACTCTGCATGAATGGGCAATACCAGGAATTCTTGTATGTCGGGTGCCCTGCCGTGAGCATGTCTGCCCCCGCTTAAAACGTTTCCAAGGGGAAAAGGAAGCTCATAAGCAAGGTAGCCTCCAAGATACTCATACAACAACACTTGATATGAGTCAGCTGTCGCTTTCGCGGCACACAAAGAGATTGCGTATGCAGTGTTCCCCCCTATTTTCTCGAAGTTTTCTGTTCCATCAATTTCATGAAGGAGGGAGTCTATCTCTTCTTGCTGGTTTGTATTCAAGCCTACTAACCTAGGCGCAATGATTTTCTCAACGATTTCCACAGCCGCGTCGACGCCGCCTTTCGGATAATACGTCACCTCAGCTTCTCCTCTGCTGGCTCCTGCCGGCGCTGCAGCCCTACCGAAGCCAGACTTGGTTTCCATGTCCACTTCTATCGTTTCCTCTCCGCGGCTGTTGAAAATCTTCCGCGCCACAATCTTCCTTATTTCAG
>CAZPDY010000281.1:0-2061 GCA_964585455.1 uncultured Candidatus Bathyarchaeia archaeon
TTTGAACCCTCCTCACAGTGGAGATATCACCCGAATTACTCTCGAAACACCCTCCGCGAACTCTCCTTTTTTGTGGCTTTCCAGCTGACCATCAACACGCGCGCGCATGCATGCTTTTGTCTTGAAAGTCACATGCGAGATCTTCACAGTACCCCGAGGATTCGTTCTTTGAGAATCTGAATGGTATCCAGTCCATTTTTACGAAGGTTTCCGAAATATGGAAGGCAGATATTCATTATATCTGCGTGATCCTTGAATTCTGAAAGCTTTTCGATGACAACAGGTGGTGTTCCACCAATCTCCTTAGAGTTCAAGGTCTCCAAGTATTTCTGCTTCACAGGCTCTGGAGCGCGCGCGATCCAGATCCACTCTTGTTCAGTGATTTCCTTCACTCTTTCTTCGAAATCATCAGTGTCTTCACCAATTACTCCCGCTGTCTTTGAAACCGACCACCTGAGCTCCTCGAAATCCCGCCCCACCTTTTCACACATTCTCTTGACTCGTTCTTTCTTCTCCAGGAAATCTTTGATTGTTGTTTCTGCACCATAATCCATTCCATCTGCATATCTAGCGACAGTCTCCTCCATCATTGGCGCTTTGAGTTTCATAGAACCGACCCAAATTGGCACACGTGGTTTCTGAACAGGTTTCGGAAGAAACATAGTTTCTTTGACCTTGTAGAAGTCCCCATCGAAACTAGGTCTCTCTTCTGTCCAAAGTAGGTTGATGATTAGGATTGCTTCCATTAGTTGGGTCACCCTTTCTTTTGCTGATGGAAAGGGATAACCATATGCTTTATACTCGCTCTCTTTCCAGCCTGCTCCTATTCCTAGATCGATTCGTCCATTAGACGCATTATCTAGACTTGCTACGATTTTAGCCAGAAGAGCCGGATTTCTGTAGGATTGCGACGTGACTAGTGTTCCCAATCGAATACGCTCTGTCTGAGGGACTAGTAATGCAAGTGTTGTCCACGCATCATGTGATTGCACCTCACGACCCTCTACGGGTCCAAAGAAATGGTCTGAAACTGTAAAGCAGTAGAATCCTGAGTCCTCTGCAGCTTTTGCTAATGCCACTATGTCATTATAGGTATATCCCAATTGAGGTTGAATATTGATGCCAATCTTCATCGAAGTCACCTTGTAACTTCAGATACGACCGCGTATAGATAAGGCTCTCTGGGTCTAAAGTGACGCAGAAACTTAGCATTCTCTTTAGTTGAAACTGCGATCTATTCTGAGAAAACTCCTTAGTTCGTGCTAAGGTTTCAGCTATATGTAATAGATAGGCTGTTTCGTTCCGCTTACCTCTGACCTTTTGTGATGCCAGCCAAGGACAATTGGTTTCTCACCAGCCTTATATGAATGCCTATCCAAACTGCCATTTCATGCAGTTTTCGAACAACGGGATGCTTACTGTTACTGCAGAAGGTGGCGCCGGGGGTGGGATTCGAACCCACGTGGCCCAAAGGACCACAAGCTTTCAAGCCAACGTCTCCAGGCTTAAGCTCTGCGACACAGATCTGCTCCATACCTGATTGCCCGCACGGCAGCCTCCTGCCATGCTCTAGGAGACCCCGGCACCAAACTGTCAGATAAGCGCTCACATTGTTTTAAGGCTTTTTGGAGAGAAGCACCCGATAGCCGCTCCTTCTCGCTAGAACTTCCACATTCTCAAAAGCCTGCTCCATCTCGCCCGAAACACGCTTGCCAATCCTCGACCTAACAACTAACTGAAACAAACCATCTCCCATAAGATGGACAGGAGCGTCAGCAACAATTGGCGACACAACCTGCATCCCAGCGCTTACAGGAGGGTTGCAGAGAATGACGTCAAACTCTATATCTTCTACTGGCTCGTAGAGAAAGCCCTGACGAACTTCAACGTTTTCTGCACTGTTCTTCTTCGCATTCTTCCTAGCCAACCACGCAGCCCGCTCATTCACGTCAACCATGATCACACGCAAACGCGGATTAAGCACTGCAGCCGCTATTCCAACAGGAACGTAGCCGCTGCCCAGATCTAAAGCGCATCCTTTTTCGGGTAAAACCATCGAAT
>CAZPDY010000282.1:0-2048 GCA_964585455.1 uncultured Candidatus Bathyarchaeia archaeon
GAATACCCTTCATAACCAGCGGGACCAAAGCGGGCGTGGGAATAAGAGCTGTAGCCAAAAAGCAGTGGGGTTCGCCAGCGTCTCGAGCCTTGAAGAAAGAAGGGTTCTGGAGGCGGTGGAAGAAGCCGCAAAAATAGCCAATGTTAGACCGCCAGACCCGAACTGGAACTCTCTGCCCGAACCTAAAAAGCCGCTAGGAGAAGGCGGGGTTTTTGATGAACAAATCTCGAATCTGGACATCGAAGAAACGTTGCAACTGTGCGCCGACTGCTGTGTGGCTGCTGGTGACTTTGACAGAAGAATCACTCAAGCCACGATGGGGGTGTTTGCGTCAGCGACAGCGTTCGCTGTTCTGAACACTCGGGGGGTTGAAACGAGCGATAGGAGAACGAGTTTCATGGCGTTCGTGAGTGCTAAGGCAAAATCTGGGAAAGAAGAGGTTTCGAGCGGCGAACAAGTCTATTCAAGGACGTACACCGAGGGCTTGCGAGAAGTAGCCGTTAACGCTTCCAAGAGGACGATTGAATGCTTCGGCAAGAAACCCCTACCCGAGAAACATGCAGGCACTGTCGTGTTCGAGAATTCGAGTTGGAGCGAGCTCTTCTCCATCATCTTCGCCTCTGGCATCTCAGCCCTTAACGTTCAAGAGAACAGGTCGATTTACAAGGATAAAATTGGGAAACAGGTGGCGAGTGACATCATTCAAGTCGTTGACGATGGAACGTTGCAGGCAGGCTTCGGCACGGGCGTGGTTGACGATGAAGGAGTGCCCAAACAGAAAACCCCAGTGCTTGAAGACGGTGTTCTACAAAACTTTCTACACAATAATTATTCAGCAAAACGTGAACAGCGGGACAGCACGGGAAACGCAAGCCGATATAGACTCTTCGGAGCGGCTGCTTACGCCAATCAACCCACGATACAGCCAACGAACTTGGTGATGGAGCCGAAGAAGGGCAGCCTAGCGGATCTAGTGAAGGATTTAAAGAACGGGGTGCTCGTCAAAGGCTCGCTCATAGGCGTGCACACGTCAAACGAGGTCACGGGTGACTTTTCGGTAACAGCCGACAACGCTTTCAAGATAGAAAACGGCGCAGTCGCGTATCCGCTGAAGGCTTGCACCTTAGCGGGGAACTTCTACGATGCCTTGAACTCTGCAATAGCTGTTGGAGACGACTCAAAGTGTTTTGGGAATGTCGTATGTCCGTCTATTACAGTGGATAAAATAGTTGTGGCAACTTAAAGGAGCTGAGGAGATATAAAAAAAAGAAGAGAGTGCTAGTACTGTGTTATTCCGGTGAAGCGGAATTTCTCCAGCTTCATTGCGGGAGCGGCGACGTCGTCCACTATTTCAAGCTCTCTGCCAATCATCGGAATCTCCTTCAAAGCTGATAACATGCTGTCAGCGTAGCGCAGGTTCATCACTGGCTTTGCGACTTCGCCTTTCTCTATGAGGAACGTGCCGTCTCTTGTGAGCCCTGTTAAGATAGCTTTTGTGGGCTCCACGGGGTTGGTGTAGTGGAACCTAGTCACGAAAATGCCACACTTAGTGTCTTTAACCATCTCTTCCTCCGAAGCGTCTCCACGGGCTACTACTACGTTGAAGGGCATGGGGCGGCCTATCATGAATCCGTATATCGGCGGCAAGGCATGCCCAGTGCTTTTTTTGCCTTTTTCTTTTCCAGCCGTGAAAGAGTCGTAGCAGAGGCTCTTCTCTGAAACCCTGCCGTTCTCTATGAGTTGCATTTTCTTTTTAGGGACGCCTTCGCCGTCTACTGGGAACGAGTAAAGCGACATCGAGTCTCGTGGGTCGTCTTTCACGTTGAGCTCCTTGTCGAATACTTGTTTGTTCATGTTGTACTTCACGAAGGATTGTCCATCTTGGTAGCTCGTGGCTGAGAAGCCAATGTACCCTAAGAACATGAATAGTTCCGCTGCCGCTCGGGGCGAGAGAACAACCTCGTACTCGCCTACAGGGATTTTCTTTGGGCTTATGCTTTTGACCGACTTTTCCGTCGCTTCACTGCTAATTTTCACGGGGTCGATGT
>CAZPDY010000283.1:0-2046 GCA_964585455.1 uncultured Candidatus Bathyarchaeia archaeon
GGAGAAGCCAAACTGCGCCCGCATCTGCTGTGGACAGGCGATAAAGAACGCTCTGAGGATAAAGGAGACAACCCCTAAGACAGATGTTTACGTACTGTACAAGGATGTGCGGAGCTACGGTTTCAAAGAAGACTACTACCGCGAAGCGGCTGAGAAGGGCGTGTTGTTCGTAAACTACACTGATGACAGAAAACCCAGAGTGACGAACGAAAAAGGCAAACTTAAAGTAACTTTCTGGGAACCCATAATCAAGCAGGAAATAGAATTAGAACCAGAAGTCATCGCCTTGAGCGCAGCCACGATTCCGAACCCAGACAACAAGCGCATCGCTGAGATGCTCAAAGTCCCGTTGACGAGAGACGGGTTCTTCTTAGAAGCCCACATGAAACTCCGCCCAGTGGACTTCCAGACCGACGGAGTCTTCCTGTGCGGGATGGCACATTCGCCCAAGTTCATCGACGAAAGCATATCGCAAGCATGTGCAGCAGCTGCCCGAGCCGCAACCATCCTTTCGAAGAAGACGTTGGAAATGGAGGGAATCATCGCAAACGTTGACGAAGACTTCTGCAGCGGCTGCAGAATCTGTGAACATCTCTGCCCCTACAACGCGATAGAAATGAAAGAGAAGGAAGGTGGAAAAGTGGCTGCTCACGTGATTGAAGCCCTGTGCAAAGGCTGCGGAGTATGCGGCACGGCGTGTCCCACGAAAGCCATAGCGTTGGGTCATTTCACTACGGAGGAGATTTTGGTTCAAGTAAGAGCCGCCCTAATGGAGGAGGCGAGAGCATGACTGAGAACGAAGGTTTCGAGCCTAAAATAATCGGTTTCCTCTGCAACTGGTGTTCCTACGCTGGGGCAGACCTTGCAGGCGTAAGCAGAATCCAGTACCCGCCCAACATTCGGATAATTCGCGTCATGTGCAGCGGCAGAGTCGACCCCGCCTTTATCTTGGAAGCTTTCAAGGACGGTGCAGATGGAGTGCTCGTGGCTGGCTGCCACCTGCCCTCAGACTGCCACTACCTCAGCGGAAACTTCAAAGCATCCAGGAGAATAGCACTTCTGAGAAAGGTTCTGGAAGACTTTGGACTAGAGCCCGAGCGGCTGCGGTTAGAGTGGGTCTCGGCGAGCGAAGGAGACAAATTCGCATCCATAGTACGTGACATGGTTGAGCAGATAAAGAAGCTTGGACCGAACCCGCTGAAGAATGGAGGCAAAACGTGATGGCTAACCAGGTTGCTGCAGAGCAGAAGCCCGTAAGAACCACGGAAATCAACCGCAACTTCAAGGATGAAATAAGCAAGATTCACGGCGGGGAAAAGTTGCTCAAGTGCTTCCAATGTGGCACATGCACTTCAGACTGTCCCATCGCAAGGTTCAGCGACACCTACCGCCCCAGACAGATAATACGCATGGCGCAGCTCGGGCTGAAGGAGAGAGTCTTGCCCCTCGACACGCTGTGGCTCTGTGCCTCATGCTTCACGTGCACCGACCGATGTCCCCAAGACGTGGAAGTCGCAAGCGTCATACGCGTCTTAAAGAACCTCGCCGCCCAACGAGGCTACGTTCCTCGAGTCTTCAAAGACTTGGGCGCGAGCATCCTGGAAACAGGGTACGCCTACAGAATTCCCGAGTTGAGGCTCAAAAAACGTGAAGAACTGGGACTGCCACCGTTGCCAAAAGGCAATCCTGAAAGCCTAAGCAAGACTCTTCGTGGTGTACACTTTCGAAGACTCGTGGAGAAGAGGGAAGGATAAAAGGATGGCAAAACAGAACAGGTAGTTGATTTTCCTCGGCTGTGCGATTCCCTACCGAGTGACGGCTTACGAGGTTTCAGCGAGAAAAGTCTTGCATAAACTCGGCGTGGAGCTGGTAGAAATGCCCGAATTCAACTGCTGCGGGCTACCCATGAACCCAGTCGACCACGAAATGATGCTGATAATGGCTGCGAGAAACTTGGCACTAGCGGAAAAAGAAGGGTTGAACATTCTAGCCCTCTGCACCGGCTGCGCCGGATGCGTGATCTCCTGCCCGCACGACGTCATCGGC
>CAZPDY010000284.1:0-2021 GCA_964585455.1 uncultured Candidatus Bathyarchaeia archaeon
CTTCAACACGCCGTCCTCGAGCCTAACGACGAGTGCTCCGTCCCAGTCTACGTCCAGCGCCTTCCCCACAAAAACTTCGCCAGAACTGGCTACTCCCACAGGTTCGCCCAGGAACGTTGCGTAGCTCTTCCATTCTTGGAGCAGGGCATTCCACATTCCTCGTTGTAAGCGTTTGTAGTTGTGTTCAAGGCTTTGCAGCAGTTCTCTAATCAATGCCTTTTTCTTTACTTTGTAGCCCAGTTCTTGCTTCAGAGACGTTGCAGTGCCTTGTAGGCTGCTGGGAAGGGAAGCTAGGTCTATGTTTGCGTTGATTCCAACGCCCACAACCACAAAATCAACGACGGTTCCCCTAGTAGTCGCCTCGGTCAAGATTCCGCAGACCTTCCTGCCGTTGACGAAGACGTCGTTTGGCCATTTAACCTCAGTCGTCAGCGCAAACGTTTTCTGAATAGTCTTTGCGACGGCTAGGGACGTTATGAAGGTAAGCTTCAACGCCTCTTTAGGGCTCATTCTTGGGCGCAGTATCACCGAGAACCAGACCCCGCCCCTGGGCGAAACCCACTGTCTTCCCATCCTGCCTTTTCCTTCTGTTTGCGTGTCTGCAAGAACTACTATTTTATCTTCGCTGCTCGTTCTTGCGATTTCCTTTGCCACGTCGTTCGTAGAAGACACTTCTTCGAAGTGGTGGATTCTGTAGCCTAAGAAGGTGTGCTGGGTTCTCGTGGGTTTTTGAGGGTTTTGCTGGGACATTTTTGAGGCTAGCGTTCGCACAGTTCTATCAAGACGTCGCCCGTGCTCTTTGGGTGGAGGAAGGCTATTTTGCCGCCTTCGATGCCGATTCTGGGTTTCTCGTCAATCAAGGCTACGCCCTTGGCTTTTAACTGTTCGAGGGTTTTCTCTATGTTGTCAACCTTGAACGCCAAGTGGTGTATTCCTTGACCTCGTTTTTCTAGGAATTTCGCCACGGCGCTTTCTTTGTCCAAGGGTTCTAGGAGTTCGACGCGTGTTTTTCCCACGGCTAGGAGGGCTGCCTTAATCTTGTGCGGCTTGGATTCATTCAACCCTTCCAGCTTCATTCCTAAGAGTTTTTCGTAGACGGGTAGAACGTCGCCTACTTTGTTCACGGCTATTCCGATGTGGTCCAGTTCAAGAATCGTGTTTTTCACCCTTGCAGAAAATTAATGCGCGTGGCATATAAATAACTCGAGAACGGTGGTTTCTGTAAAGCATAAATAGCCTCTTCAGTGCTTATGAAATCGGGTTTGGTGCAAGGGTTTGGGCAAGGTTAAGACGCTCGAGGTCATCGTCCGGGGCAACTTAGTAGAGCGCAACCTAGTGTTGAGGCTTGGGCAGGCTTTGAAGGATTCGAAGCTCAGAGCCGACTTCAGCGCCTCAATAATCGTGCCGCCCTTCCAGAAAGCTGTGTCAAAGAAGTATCCTTCGCTGGGCATTTTTTACGCCATGGTTGATTTGGAGGACATTTTTCGGTTTCAAACGTTGCTGAAGAACCTTTGCTGCGAAGAAAACTGTGAATTGATTTCAATCCACGAGTTAGAAGAATAGTTTTGGTTTTGCCGAGGGGGAACCTTTTGGGCGCTGAGCGAAGGTTGCTGAAGTTTGCCGTGGTCGTTGCCGCCGTGGTTGTTGTCTATTCTTTGGCAGGTGGCTTGGAGCCGAGGATGCGGTTGACTCTGGCTGTGGTTGTGATGGCGTCTTCGTTGTGGATTACTGAAGCCATTCCCCTGGCTGCGACCTCGCTTCTGGTCGCTCTTTCTCAGCCTCTGCTCGGCATTCAAGGCTTTGCGCCTGCGCTGTCTTACTTTTTTGACCCCGTTATTGCTCTTCTTCTAGGCGGTTTTCTCTTGGCGAGGTGCGTGGAGAAGCATGATCTGGACGAGGTTTTTGCGGGCAGGATTGTTAGGAGGTTTGGAGTTGATTCTAAGATGGCTGTTCTGGGACTGATGCTTGCCACGGCGTTTCTTTCTATGTGGATTAGCAACACGGCTAGCACGGCTTTGATG
>CAZPDY010000285.1:0-1990 GCA_964585455.1 uncultured Candidatus Bathyarchaeia archaeon
AGCTATGTGTTGCCATCGGTCAAGCAGAAAAGGGCATAGCGCATGCTCTCAACCCGGGAGCTGTCTATAATGTTCTTCAGACACGAACTATGGGCAAGGACCGATGTATAATAGCCATCGAAATATAAAACGACACGTGAACAAGTATAGATATTATGAAGAGTAGGGCGGATACGAGTGGTAGCGTCGAAGCGAAGGGGCGTGTTCATATGCGTTGAGGGAATCGACGGCAGCGGAAAGACCACTCAAGCACGCCTCCTAGTAAAGGCTCTGACGAGAAAAGGATACGATGCTGTCTACACCACCGAACCCAGCAACGGCATCTACGGCAAAATAATAAGAAACCACATACTCCAAGGAAACAACCGAGTCCCCACAGTCGTGGAAGCAGTGCTCTTCGCAGCCGACCGCTTAGACCACCTCGAAAGCGAAGTAAAACTACTCTTGAAAGAAGGGAAAATCGCCGTCTGCGACCGCTACGTCTACTCCTCCGTCGCCTATCAGGGAGCATCAGACCTCAACGCCGAATGTATAAAGGAAATCAACAAACACGCCATAAAACCAGACTTGGCGATGTACATCGACGTGTCCCCAGACGTCGTTATCAACCGCATTAAACGAAGAAAATCGGTCATGGAGACGCTGCAGACCCAAGAGAAAGTTAGGAAAGCCTACTTGAAACTGGTAGAGGACAAGCAGCTGGTGTTGGTTGACGGAAACGCCCCCATAAAGGCTGTTGCCAAAGCCATCGAAAACATGGTCCTGAAATCCCTCGAGAAGCACTAGACTGCGCGTTTGTTTTCGAGCTTAAGGGAAACAGCGTGCCGCTCAGCCAACTCTCTCTCAACATGTGCCGTCAAGAAATCCATCAAGTCTCCTATATTCACGCGTCGCGGTCCACGCTCGTGGGAAACCAGAAACTCCATAAAACTCCTGCCGCCGAACACAAAACGCAAAAAATAGTAGTCAAACTTCAGGGGAGAACGCTTTCCTACGTCGTCGACGACGTGGTATCGAAGGACACATAAAAAATCCAGAAACGTCAACGCCTTTTTATCCACCTCACTCTCCAGCATTCTTTGCTCTTTTTGGTCGAGGAAAGTGAAGGTGGTGTCTTCTCCGACGCCGAACTCGAAGCCTACCTCGCAATGCTTGGGCGAGGAACGGGCGATTTCTTCGAGGCTGCATTTCCTGCGGCTCAGGCTGAGAAGAGTTGACAGAATCGCTTGTTGCACTGTCTTCGCTGAAGCCTTGTACGTGAAGCTGGCGACGCCGTGGATGGTTTCTGGGAAGTTTTCGTAGCGTCCCAGCATTTTCTGACTCACCTCACGCTTTCATTTTTTTCAGTTTTTCGAGGTTTTCTAGGAGAGAGGCTAAGACGTCGTTGAGCTTCTGAAGTTCTTCAGGGTTTTCTTCCACTCTAAGTCTCTTCTCCACCGTCTGTATCTTGGCCAAAATCGTGCTCTCAAGTGCCGTCAGCTGCGTTTGCCCAGTTGCTTTTTGTGCGTTTTCGCCCTCTTTTACCACGACGACGCGTTTCTCGCATTTGGCGCACCATAGCTCTCCGCTCTTGAACCTGAAGAGGGGTGAGGCGCATGCTGGGCAGGCGAGTTCTGTGAGGGTGGCGCCCTGTTTTAGCAGGTCTGCCATGTGTTGGAGGTCTTTGGGTTTCTTAGACAAGCTTAAAACCTCAAAGGCTTATATTACTGCTTCTAGATAATTTGAGGCTTGCTCTCAATTCTGCTTAATGGGGATGTAGCTCATGGTGAGTAAGAAGAAGGTGAAGGAATACGAAGAACGGATGGGTCAAGCATTGGTCGTGCTTGGCCAGATTTCCGAGGACACGACGACTCCGCGCAACATCAGGCGGGCGGCTAAAGATTCGATGGACGCGCTTCAGGCGGGAGGGCTGACAGCTGCGGTGAGGGCTTCGAACGCTGTTTCTATTCTCGAAGACATTCTTCAAGACCCAAACATGCCGCCTTACACG
>CAZPDY010000286.1:0-1988 GCA_964585455.1 uncultured Candidatus Bathyarchaeia archaeon
CATGTCCCTCGCCCAGCAAGCGGTCACAGAGATGAGACCCCAGAAATCCCGCTGTTATCGAGGTTTACAGCGTCTTCTCTGGAGCGGGGGGGATTGCTGAAACAGCGAGTTCGTCAATCGTAGTTGGATACTTGGAGGCTTTTAAGAGACAGTTAGCACCTGACCCGTTTCAGTCTTTGTCCAAGTCAATCATCAAGGGTGAGCCGGCTGACATCCCGCCCACAGTGCTCTTCGGTATAATGTACTCGCAGGTTTTCGCCTTACCCGTGACTATAAGCATGTTGCTCGTTTTTTCCATGCAGATTGCCGCGACTTCTGTGGCTTCAGAGAAGGAAGAGAAGACTCTGGAAACGCTGCTGAGCTTGCCCATAAGTCGTTTTACCATTCTGTTGGGTAAGCTTTCCGGGTCGATTATCGTCGCTGCCGTCGGGGCAATTGCCCTCATCGTGGGGTTCAATTATTACATGGGGTCTTTCATGTTTATGGGCGAGTTGGGTGTTTCGGTTGACCTTGCGACTATCGGTCTGGCACCGACTCTTCTGGGGTACGCTATTCTCGGCGCATCAGTCTTCATGTCTCTGCTGTCGGCTCTTGCTCTCGCCATAATTATTTCGGCTTTTTCGGAGGACGTGAGGGGCGCGCAGTCAGTTGTCGGCTACCTCTACGTCGTCATCATGTTGTCCATGTTCATCATCATGTTCACCGACTTCAATTCCCTGCCGCTGGTTGCAAGGGTGGTCTTGCTCGCCATTCCCTACACTCATCCCATGTTGGCAGCCCAAGCTACGCTAACCGGCAACTATCTGTTGGCGATTCTCGGAGTGGTCTACGTTGCCCTCTTTACCGTGGGTCTGCTCTACGTGGCTGCCAAGCTTTTTGCTACGGAGAAGATCTTGACGGCAAAGCTGAAGTTTAGGGGCTTGAGGCTGCGCAGAAAAGAGGGCTCGGTTTGAAAGTTTAAGAGAAACCTTCACACTCATGTCTTGATGGGCTGGTGAGTTGGCGGATGGCTCCGAGCCCGTTTGGGGCTTGAGGAAACTCCGTCCACCGTGCAGCCTTGCAGCACTCGTAAGGGTGTGGGGCGAGAGCCCCGGCAACAGAACAGAAACGAAACGTCCGTCCAAGCATGTGACTATGATGCATGTTAAGTTGTCGAGGATGCTGGATCGGGAGCGGTGAAACGGCTGTCCTGCAGGGTGTAAGGGCAAATAGGCGTCTGTGAAGGGCTGCGTGAGGCGCGGGTAGCCCGATTAGCTGAATGCCATCTTTGAACAGAAGGCGGGTTACGACCAGCACACCAGCCCAAAAAAAAGACCTATAATCACTGTTAATTTGCCATAAGTCATGTTTTCCTCTTTCTCTTGACCATCTCTTCGTATTCGTGGATAGCTCTTTCCATCTGTTCAGTCGTCATCTCAAACGCCTCACTCCGAGGAGGCAAACTGTCGCGTCGCCGAATCTCCTTCACCACAACGTAGATTATCGGGGCTTCCGAAATCACCAAACCCAAAAAAGCATAGTATCCGTACATCGAAGCTGCATACAACCAAAACCAGGTCACGAGCATGTTTTCGAACACCAGAGTAACAATCACGGGGATACGCAGAACTTCGACAGTGGCCAAGACGATCTTTTTAAGTCGACTCAACAACGCCTAATCCAA
This sequence comes from uncultured Candidatus Bathyarchaeia archaeon, assembly GCA_964585455.1. Lineage (GTDB taxonomy): Archaea > Thermoproteota > Bathyarchaeia > Bathyarchaeales > SOJC01 > CAYGVX01. The sequence continues at coordinate 1,664 of CAZPDY010000286.1, forward strand.
CTATAAGACATTTGCATCCCTTACATACCTAAGCTTTTGCGACTATTTACCTGTCCGAGATTTCCAGCATGCCTTTTATACCTCCAATGGCATAATTGAAACTTGGGTTGTGTTATGACAGAATTTCATTGTCCGAGATGTGGACGAAAAGACGGCGTCAGAAAAACGGGCGAGAACACATACACCTGCTCATTATGTCACATCACTTGGCAAATGCTGACAGCGCCGGGAAAGCAAATGAAATAGCGAAAAAAAGTCTTTTACGAGAATTCATCTGCTTGAGCGTTTGGAAGCCTTCTTAATCGCTCCACGATGCCCTTCAACG
>CAZPDY010000287.1:0-1976 GCA_964585455.1 uncultured Candidatus Bathyarchaeia archaeon
GATGATTGCTCTGGCGTTGCGTTTGACGGCTGATGTAAAGGATGAGCGTGGAAACTTTGCCAAAATCATGGTCTTGGGCATCGCTTACTCGGCGACTGCAGGGGGTTTAGCCACGTTGATTGGGACTCCGCCGAATGCCATGGCAGCTGGGTTCCTGAAGGACATGGTTGACTACAACTTGACTTTTCTCGGGTGGTCGCTCTACGGCGTTCCAATTTCGGTGCTCTCCATAATCGCCATCTGGCTTCTTCTCTTCAAGGTGTTTCCGACGGACGTGAAAGTCATCCCGCCTCCCAAGCAAATGGATAAGCCGCTGAGCAGAAAACAGAAGCTGACGCTTGCGATCTTCGTGGTTGCGGTTGTTCTGTGGTTTTCGGGTCAGCTTCCCGAGCCTCTGGCTCAGTTGTTGGGATGGAGTGGTCATGGTCTGTCGTCTGGCATGGTTGCAGTCTTCGTTGCCATAGTTCTCTTCTTGACCGGTCTGCTCGACGAGGGGGATTTGTCGAAGGTTAGTTGGAGCACTCTACTTATAATGGGCGGTGGGCTAAGTTTGGGTTCGGCTCTGGAGGTTTCCGGTTTGACAGCATGGGTTGGAGGAAGCATTGCGGGCTTTGCTGGGGGTGGTTCTTCGGTGGCGCTCGTGTTCTTGTTGGGTTTCTCGGCTTTGGGGTTCAGCATCGTGGCGAGCAACACGGCGAGCGCCAGCATCTTCATTCCCATCGCTATATCCGTGGGCATAGCCTCAAACGTAAATCCAGTAATCTTGGCGGTTTTAGTGGCGGTTTGCAGCAACTTGGACTACATGCTTCCCATCGGCACGCCGCCCAACGCCATCGCTTACAGCACTGGGAAAGTGAAGATTGGTGAGATGGTGAAGGCTGGCTTGCTGCTCGACATATTGGGTTGTCTGCTAGCAATATTCCTAGCACTCACAGCGTGGAACCTCCTAGTCTAATCCCAAAACATTAGAGCAGCAAAATGAAACAATACTGAAGATATCCATACGTAGCATCATGTTTTGAGCCTATCAGGACGGTCTAAACTAGGCGCAGAGAACGCAAAACTTCAAACCTAACGAAGAATCCAAACCCAAAACAGCCCACCACTAAAGGAAAGTTTATATAAATTGTACATCCTTTTCGGTAGGTAGCCTCAAACATCGGAGACCCAAAATGTCAAAGGAATTCCGCCACATCACCCGCATAGCCGAAACCGACCTAAACGGCACCCTAAAAGTAGCCCACGCCATCTCAAGAATAAAAGGAATAGGAATCAAGATGGCAAACGCCATAGTCAGAAAAGGCGGAATAAACCCCGAAACCCGCCTCGGATTCCTCTCAGAACAAGACCTCGAAAAAATAGAAGACATAATAAAAAACCCAACCAAACACATTCTCCCAGAATGGCTGTTCAACCGCCAAAAAGACCTCGACACGGGAAAGAACCTCCACCTCACAGGCTCCGACCTCGTCCTCCAAACAAAAACAGACATAGACCTCATGAAATCAACCAAATCATGGAAAGGCTACCGCCACTCCTACGGACTAAAAGTACGCGGACAAAGAACCAAATGCACCGGAAGAAAAGGAAAAGCCATAGGCGTCAAGAAGAAGCAACTCATACCCGCCGCTGCCGCCCCCGGAGGTAAAGAGTAATGGGCGACCCTAAAAAACAACGAAGAAAATACGAAACGCCCAGGTTCCCATGGCGAACAGACGTGTTGCAAGCAGAGCTGAAGCTACTGGGGCAGTATGGTCTGCGAAACAAGAGGGAGCTATGGCGCCACAAGACGTCGCTGTCAAAGTTTCGTGGTATCGCACGCTCAATATTGGGCATGCCCGAAGAAGAACGGGAGAAACTGAAAAAACAACTCCTCGACAGACTTAACAGGCTTGGGATACTTCCCGAAACAGCCGCTTTGGACGACGTGTTAGACTTAGCAATCGAGGATATTCTCGAACGAAGACTTCAATCCC
>CAZPDY010000288.1:0-1959 GCA_964585455.1 uncultured Candidatus Bathyarchaeia archaeon
CGCTGATAGAGATGAAGCGTCATGGCATACACGTTGAAATCACTAACCTCATAGTGCCCAAAATCGGCGACTCAGTGATTAGGCTTAAGGAGTTGGCGCTGTGGGTACACGACAACTTGGGCGAAGACACGCCTTTTCATCTCTTGAGGTTCCATCCGGACTATAAGATGACTGGGCAAACAGCAACGTCGGTGGCGGCTGTGGAGGAGGCTTATGTTGTCGTTCGCAAGGAAGTGGGTTTGAACTACGTTTACGTGGGGAACGTGCCTGGACATCGTTTTGAGAACACTTACTGTCCTAACTGCAACGAGCTGTTGATTAAACGTTTTAGCTTCGAGATAGTGAAATGGAACCTAACCAAAGACATGCGCTGCCCCGCCTGTGGGCACAGCATACCTATAAAGGGAGATTTGCAGCCGAGCAAAGTTGCCTATCCATACGCCCTGTTCTAACTTGAGCTTACGATTTCCAGCATCGAATCCACACCATCTTTTTCTGTAGGGGCAATCCTAACCATATAAATCAGCGTTCGACAGTATTTCTTTTGACGGTAGACGCATGTGGACGTTCCTAAGACCTGACGCAGCAAACGTGTTGAGAGATGAGAACGCGCGGGCAAGCTTGGCTAGGTACTTCGCTGTCATGCAGAAAGACAAACCAGCAAAGTTTATGATTGCCAGAAAGCTTGCCGCCAACTTCAGCAAGGACGACACGACTGTGAAGCTGTGGAAAATGCATGCCAAGTTCCTAAACGAGTTTTGTCAACTCGAAAAGAAGCTCGACAGCGGTCAAACAAGCCTAGAACAGTTAGAAACGCCCCCACTATCTTTCTTAGACCTAAAGGTTGAAATCGCGAATCGAGTGTTAGAAGGTTGTCATTTCTGCGTTAGGCGCTGCGGCGTCAACAGGACGGAAGGCATGCAGGGATACTGCAGATGCGGCACTCGAATCACGGTTTCCACGATGTTTGAGCACATGGGCGAAGAGCCTGAACTGGTGCCGTCGGGGACTATTTTCACTCTGGGGTGCACGATGTGTTGTCGCCATTGTCAAAACTGGACCATATCCCAATGGATGGAAGCGGGAGAAATTTACTCTCCTCAGAGGCTTGCAGAGGCAGTGGAGCACCTGCGGAACAATGGCTGCAGGAACGTTAACTTAGTGGGCGGCGAGCCGACACCATGGCTTGCCGAGTGGCTTAAAACCTTCAAGCAGGTCAACGTCAACGTGCCAGTCGTGTGGAACTCCAACTCTTACTACAGCGAAGAAACAGCCAAGCTTCTCGCAGGGTTTGTGGACGTTTACCTTCTCGATTTTAAGTATGGTAACAGCGAGTGTGCTAAGCGCATTTCCGACGCTCCAGGTTATTGGGAAGCTTGTACTCGTAACCACTTGTACGGGAAAGAGTATGGCGAGCTCCTCGTCCGCGTCTTAGTTTTGCCCGACCACTTGGACTGCTGCGCCAAACCTGTTTTGGGGTGGATAAGCAACAACCTCGGCTCTATGACTAGGACTAATGTGATGTTTCAATACAGACCCGAATGGCGTGCCCACGAGGTTCCCGAGTTAAGGAGACGGCTGACTCAGGCTGAAAGAGAAAAAGCCGTCCAGATGGCTAAGAAGGCGGGACTCACCAGTTTCATAACGTGAGCGGGCTGAGGAGGAAAGTTAGTCCAAAATAGATTAAGACTACTCCGAACGCTGCCATCAGAATCCTATACCACTTGAGCCCAGCAACGTCTGTTCCCTTCTTTGCGAGGTAGGCGGTGGCTGTGAGCCAAGCGTAGTCCATCCACACGTGGCACACGTACATGAACACGACTCCGAGTAACGATGCGAATTCGAGGGAAATGAGAACAAGTTGTGCGCCCGCGGTGAGCCACCAGACGATGAAGAAGGGGTTCAAGCCCGTGAAAGCTAAACCCATGAGGAAAAGGCTATTAGACGCCACACTCCCAC
>CAZPDY010000289.1:0-1957 GCA_964585455.1 uncultured Candidatus Bathyarchaeia archaeon
ATCTTGAAGATTTATATCTTATTGTTAATTTTCTTTTCTCGTCACGACCCCTACGAGAATAAAACTTCTTTAGGTCGTTCTCCATGATTGTAATCTGACCAGCAAGGTCATCTTTCATTGGGAGGCGATTGATGTTTGCATAGTCATAAGCTGCCCACAAAGAAATCAATCTGTGAAATTGAGGGTTGAATCCTGCTGACTTGGTTGTGTCAGAAGTTGTGTAGTAGGAAACATTTCTTCGGAAGATAACTTTCAAGGAATCATCTTGTGAGTAGTTTGGAACTGGGTCTAGGATTAAAGAGTTTCCAATCTTTTCGTAGCGGATAGGTGTTCCAACGTTTCCTGAGTTTCCGTAATAGATTTGATTAGCACCAGCATGCACGTCTACGGGATAGATTTCTCTAAACTCAGTTCCGTTTAATTGCTTAATGAAAACTTTTTCAATGTCTAGAAATGATGTATCAATGGCATAGTCCGCTTGTCCAGAAACTAGGTTTGTTGTTCCTATTGGTAAATCTGTATGAGCTGAATCATCCCACTGCCAAGTTTGGTCGGAAGTCTGAATTAGGTAGGCGACACGGTCTAATGCACGGTTAGCGTTACGTGTTAAATCTTCTATTGGATAAGAAACTGAGTCAGACTTGGTTAAAGCCCAAACATCGTATGTAATGGAGTCCTCTGTAGAGGTGTTGTGATACTGCATATAATTTAATTATAGCACCTGCCAACGACCTTTCTCATAGAAATTAAAGAGCACAAAAACACCTTTAACATATCTGACTTTATTTTCTTGGCACACCTTTTCGATTAATCACCACTCTGTCAACAGATGTAAGTTTCCTAGGTGTGTGTAATGCTTAAGGTTCTCCTTCCGAGAGAAAGGCATTATTACGTGATATATTATTTTTCACTTACAGACTCTGCACCACTCTTATCTTTTTTTCTGTTGATGTAGGCGGTCTTAAATTCTTCTACTCTATCCACAATTTCAGCTACAACCTTATCACCAACCAATTTAACCACAGCGATTTCTTCAGTCTCTGCTAGTTGTGGGTTTATTTCTCTCTCTATGATTGGTGTAATCTTATCTTGTAGCTTCTTCTTTTGAAGAGCGAATTTGTTTTGTTCACGCTTGATTTTCTCTACCTCATCGTAGATTCTCTTACCCTCTTTAGCCATCTCAAGATTTTTCTTAAAGAGGTCTGTTAATTTTTTGTTTTCTGCTAGTTCTATTTTTCTCATATATTGAATATTATTAGCCAGAGTCTCTCAAAGACATATGCTTGCACATCATCTTTAAGAATCTCTAGACATTTTTGGTAAAATTCTTTTGGTCTTGCTTTAATGTTCTCTGCCGAAACTTTGAATTGAGCACCTGCAACGAAGGTGTACTTGTCTTGTGCTATTCCAAGCCTACTAGCTGTTTCGGAGATGGGTAATCCGCAGTGACTAGGGCAGCCTTTTGCATCTGATTCCAGCACACTGCCGAAATACTTCTTAGTGTTCAGATTTGACAAAAAATCTTTGTCATGTTCAAAAGGGTTACCTTGACAGAACACGTAATCACCCTCCAAGTTCTCATAGTTATCTAGAATGAACTTGATGTATGAGGAAGATTCCCTTCCCCAATTACCTTCGGTTTCTTTATCTAATACTGTAAAGGTACACTTCAGCTCATTAACCCAACGAATGTCTTCTTTATATCTAGCGATACATACTCTCATATGCTTCTTCCCATTTATGGATGTTATCGTAGATATTGTACTTACCTACCACATACTCTTTTGCTTTCTTGCCCTGTTCTCTGCGGAGTTCTTTATCTTCAATCAATTTATTTACGTGTGTCCTGAACTCATCTTCTGTTTTCGCTAAGAGCATATGTTTAGCATCTTCTGGGTCAACCTCATAAGGCGACTTGCCATCAGAAAAACTCTGTGCCACCACAGGAATCTCAAGC
>CAZPDY010000290.1:0-1952 GCA_964585455.1 uncultured Candidatus Bathyarchaeia archaeon
GGTTAAGGTAGTTGTTGGCGCAGAGCATGATGACTTTTTTGCCGTCGATGGTGCAGACGGGTTCGCTGGGGGTTTGGAGTTCTTTGAGTTCCCAGTTCAAGCTTTCGCTTACGAGGCGTCGGTATTCTTCGCCCATGTATTTTGTTGGGTGACGTTTCGCTTTCACGTGGTTCATCTCTTGCGAGTCTGTTTTTGCTTCTTAATCAGATTAGGGTTCTCTTAACCTTTACCACTGCACAATAATGTCAGTTTATTTGGTGATGGACTTGGTTTTCTGTTCTCTGCGCCCTGTCTAGACCGTCCTATTAGGACGGTTGAATGTGCGTCGAATTGGTTTCTATGTGTTGTTTAAGGTTTGAAGCGCAGTATCGCTGCGATTCCGCCGAAGGAGTTCTTCAACATCTGCCCTTCCTCGGTGTCCGTGGATACGACCTCCACGTCCGCGTCCGACTGCTCGGCTAATTCTGCCAAGTTCTCGATGATGTCCTCAACCTCGTCAGCAACAAGAGAGGGCGACTTACACTTGGGACATGGCTGACCCGACAGGCTTTGCCGAAAAGCTTCGACGTCACGGCTCTTCATCGTCTCCTTCCTACTGTAACCGCATGCAGTGCATTTTTCTGTCACCCGAGCAATATCCAACTCGTCAGACAACAATAGCATCTTCACGGCACCCATCCTCAACGCCCTTCTGACTTCGTCTTCGCCGTAAGTTGCCAATCCCGTGTCATGCCCCAATTCGTAGAGGAAGTCCTGCATGAGCTTCTTCTCCTCCACGTAGCGAACTCGACGCATAATCTCGGGGGCTTTTTCCACAACCTCTTTCACACCCTGCTCTCCCGTGTAGGCAGTGTCGATTGTGGCGATGACTCTGGGCTTCAACTGATAATGAATGTACTCCCCCTTCTGAAAATCATACTTAATCGGACCCGGTCCCCCGATGATGATTCCCTTCAAGTTTTCGATTCCCAAAAAAATCTCCGTGACATACTCGCCAACGCGGTTGAAGAACTCTAACACTTTGGCTTCTCTCTGACGCTCAAAGCGTCTCGCTGACTGTCCACCGGCACGCATCTTACCCGGAATGCCCGAAGTAATCTCCTTAATTATGCTCAAGCGCCTGCCCTGCAAGACCGCAAAAGTAGCCTCACTCGAGTCCAAGAGCATAATCCCATACGTTTCCTTCTCCTTCAACATGTCCTGCAAGTACTCAGTGTGAAACCTCGCGTCGCAGCGGTACAAGTTTATTGTTATAGGCTCGGGTGGAATTAATACGTATGTCTCGTTTCTCTCGCTCCCCGGACCGTTCTGTGGGATGGAGCCGCTGAAGATGACTAAGCCGTTCTCGGGCACTTTCTTGAACAACTTCAGACGTTGTTGTGTCTTGGTGATGGCGTCTTGAACGTTATTCCTAGTCGTGTCGGACTTTATGTTGGCCGCTGTCCCGTATTCCTGTCTGAGCGTGTTAAGAACCTCACTTATCTGCTTCCCCGGTGGCACGTAGAGGCTGACGAGCTCGGTTCCCCGTCCTTCTTTGCGAGCCAGCGTGTCTAATGCCTTTTTGAGGCGAAATCGCTCCAGAGAAGTCCGTTTTCCGCTTGTTTTGCTCAACCTATTTTCTCACGTGGTAAGGCTACATTACACGTCTCACAGATAAAAGTTGCCATACGAACCTAACGCTACCATTATTAATGGGCAAATGCACTCTTTGAGAATCCTCTGACCGCGGTGAGATCACGACCATATTCGAATTAGTCTTCCTACCCATACTCGCCCTCCTCGTGGGCATAATCGCAGCCATGCTGGGCATCGGAGGAGGAGTCTTCATAGTACCTGCTCTGCAGCTGCTGCCCTTAAGCGTCGGGTTTTCTCCTCAAATGGCTGCGGGAACGAGTCTCACCATGATTCTGTTCACGGCGCTTTCATCCACAGTGGGCTACACAAGGCAGAAG
>CAZPDY010000291.1:0-1952 GCA_964585455.1 uncultured Candidatus Bathyarchaeia archaeon
GGCTGTTCGTATACACTTCTCTTTTGGAATGTATTCGTGTGTTTGCGCCGTGATCTGTTGACTCGTGAATTTGCAACGCCCTTTCTGCCGATTGGGACATGAAGAAACCGATGGAGTTTCCGAACGCGTTGGCGAAGCCTCCGATTATGCCCGTGATGATGACGAGATGCGTTTGCGAAGTGGCTTCAGCTACTCCTATTATCAAGCCTAAGCACATGATTAAACCATCTGCTAATCCGAAAGCGATTCCTTCCAAACGGTAGCTCTCCTCCGACGCGTCTTCAGCCATCTTAGAGCACTCCGTTGCAAATTGCTCTTGACGACGGGCGATATAGGTGTTATGCTAGCAAAATCAGCATAGCTTATATGGACATAAAGAAATGCTGATTTGTCTTCATCATTTGGCGCTTATCGACCAGCGCTTCGAACAAATCTTAGTCTTCTTCTCGAGAGTGTTGTTAATAGCTATCAACGCGATGCCCGCACCGTTGTCCGCTATCCTGTTAATGTCCCAGAGGATACCTCTCAGATGGGGAAGTTCGGGGAGTTCCTGCATCAGCCTGTCTCTTTCCAGTTCGATAAACGTCAGCATTTCAAGGAGGCTGTTTGCAATCTTGATGTCGCCGATGAAGAAGGCGTCCACAGATTTGGTGATCAAGTCGTGAGCTAAATCGTTCAGGTTGTTTATTCGTTCAATCACCCATTTTGGCAATCGGTCCTTGTATTTCTGCAATAACGCGATGACTCTGCGTGCTATTTCTTCGGCGTAGTCGGCAATCAACTCGAGGTATCTTAACATTAGCCCGAAGTACAGAATGTATAGTGGGTCGGTTAGCCCTATTCCCTCAGCTACTTCTCTCCTTCTCTGTGCAGACACCAGCAGCCGCATGGCGAGCAGACACATCATGTCCGCTTCGTCCTCTCGGTTTATCGCGTCTTGTGCTAATGATTCGTCGGATTCCACGAGCGCTTGAACTGCTTCTTTAACGATTGTTAATGAGATTATGGAAAGCCTTCGCAGCAGCATGTCCAGCTGGAATTTTTTGGGGTCGACAGAGCATTGAAGGGTGATGCGGTCCGGCGTTTCTTCAACAATTCCTAGCCCTATCAGTTTGTGGATGATTCCTCTTATTTCTTCGACGTGTTCCGAGCTCATTCTTTCGGAGGAAATTACTGAGAAGACTTCACGGCCGAGTATGTAGTTCCCGACGATTACCCGTTCCAGCATTTTCGGGTCTAGGCACAGGTCGGCGTTGCATATGTATTCGTCTACTTCGTCTTTTGGTTTTGCAAGCTCATTCGGACACAACCTTAGCGCTCCGTCTTTTTCTGGCATGAAGAAAACGGTGTCTCCACGTTTTAGGCCGTTTTCTTTCACCCATTCGCTGGGTAGCGAGACTGACAGTGTTGAGTAGCCGACTTTCTGTAGTTTCCTAGACTCCATCTGATTCACCCCAAGTATTTACTGTATTTACATAGCCCAACAATATAAGCATTATGTATATATTCCCGCTCACATATAAAATACGCCCAAAACAAAAAAGGGAGAATAAATATGGCAAAATGGAAAGCCGTCAGGATTAAACAAGAACTCGTCGAAGAAGTCAAGAAAGAAGTCGAAAAAAGCGAATACAAAGGACTCTCCGAATTCGTCTCAGAAGCCATCCAGCAACGCCTACAAACACTAGCCAAACAACGAGTAACCGAATACCTAGAACGAGACAAAGAGGTAAGAGCTCCCCAGCTACAAGAACAGCTCTTCTACACGCCAAAACACGTCTGGGCGCGAATGAACCCCCAAGGAACCATAGAGGTCGGAATAACCAACTACTTCCAGACCCAACTAAAAGAAATAGTCAACATCCGAACCAGCATCATTGGAGAACAAGTTTTCAAGGACGAGCCCTTCGGAGTGGCAGAATCATGGTGGTTCACGTACGACCTGCACTCGC
>CAZPDY010000292.1:0-1950 GCA_964585455.1 uncultured Candidatus Bathyarchaeia archaeon
ATGTTGATTTCCCGGGCATCTGGCCTATGGCAAGATGTGTGGCACAAGCCATACATGGGTCGTATGCCCTGAACGCCATTTCCATTTTGTTCAGCACCCCGTCATTGACTACACCCTTCTTTATGAGTCCCTTAGCTGCGTCGCGGATGGACATGTTAATTGCTGCGGAATTGTTAGTCGTGGCCACGATAAGGTTAACATCTTTTACTATGGCCTCCTCGTTGAGGGTATAGTGATGAATTAGTGTACCTCTTGCTGCTTCTACAATTCCGACGCCTTCGCCTGGCGTACCCACTTGGTTTCTGACATCTTTATCCGTAATGTCGGGGTCTTGAACCAGCTCCTGAGCCCTCTCAGCGGCGTACAACAGCTCTATGAGTCTTGCCCAGTGGAAAGCCAAGGTGGAATGCACGGGCTTCCCGCCCAAGGTCTTGTACATTCTCTCAAATTCCTGCCGTGCCAGAGGCGTCGCCATGCCCTCAGAAGCATTAAGACGCCCAAGAGGTCCTACGCGATAGACTCCGCTCTGGGTACCGTCTATGAAGCCTTTCCAGCCGATCTTCTTGAGATAGGGAAACTTAACGTAGCTCCATGGCTCCACGTGTTCTTCTATCACGTCCAAGTATTGCGAGGGTCTGAACTCTACGAATTCTCTGCCTTCGGGGTCAACTACTCGTATGTCGCCGTCGTAGAAGTTCACTTTGTTGTTCTTGTCCACCGTTCCCATGTAGTAGGTTTTCATGGTGTACATGTCGCTCTTAATCAAATTCACGTAATCCTCATTCTTCAAGACCACGTCATTGAACAAGCCTAAGCTGAACCTCGCAAATTCAACGCAGGATTTCACCATCGTCTCAATCTCTTGCCTGCCCTCGTCGCTCAGTGCTTTCGACATGCCGCCGGGGATTCCGCAGACGGGGTGCGTTGCCTTGCCACCCAAGATAGCTGTTATCTTCTGTCCATACGCTCGATGCTTGATAACTTCTTTACCTACCTCTAAGCCAGCCTTCTTTATCACGCCCAAAATATTCCTCTCAGCAGCAGGCGCATCGGGTCCAACTACGAAGTCTGGACCGCCCAAGAAGTAGAAGTGGAGTATGTGGTCGTAGATGAAGTAGCCGCAATACATGAGCTCCCTGAGCTTCTTGGCAGTCATCGGAGGTTCCACGTTGAACGCTGCGTCCAAAGCTTTTGCAGAAGCCATGTGGTGGGCGACGGGGCAGACGCCGCAGATTCTGGTGGTCAGTATGGGCATATCCTCTGCCTTTCGTCCCTCACAGAATTTTTCGAAGCCCCGCAATTCGGGCACTATCATGTAGGCGTTGGCGACGTCCCCTAGGTCGTCCAAGAAAATGTCAATTTTTCCGTGTCCTTCCAGCCTCGTTATGGGGTCGATGGATATCTGTTTCATTTCTTCATCACCTTCCGGTTGATTATCGAATGGGGCAGCGAATATTTGTAGAAAGTTCCCACCGGGTCTTTTATCTGGTTTATGAGTTTCTCGGCATTATAGCCTTCTTCCTTCTCCTCGTCAACCCCGAGAATCGACGCTAGGGCGCTGAGCATAGCTGCGCCTTGCTCAGGTTCGTTGGGGCAGGGACCACCGCACCCAGTGCAAGGATAATCCACCTTCAAACACTGCGCCCCACATCCTGCTCGAGTGGCTGGTCCCATGCAAATTATTCCTTGTTCCAGAAGGCATTTCTCGGGGTCGGGCACCTTCTCGTATACTCGGTAGATTTTGGAAATCTTCTTCTCCTCCTTCTTTCGGGGGCACTCGTCGCAGACAGATTTTGCAGGAGCTAGCACAGAGCCTTTCTGTGGCAGTTTACCTTTGAAGATGGCGTCAACCGCCTTAACAATCAAGTCCACGGGTGGAGGACAGCCTGGAACGTAGTAGTCTACGTCTACGGTTTGGTCGAGGGTTTTCACCGTGTCGTAGAATTCGGG
>CAZPDY010000293.1:0-1946 GCA_964585455.1 uncultured Candidatus Bathyarchaeia archaeon
CGAACTCGTTCATGTAGAGGGGGATGTCCAATACCGAGAGCTCGCGGGTGCCTACGAAGCGTTTCAGCATAAGCAAGACGAGCGACTGGGGGGAACCGTAGCGGAACCAGACTTGAGGCGTGAACACGTTTCCAGCAGACTTAGAAATCTTTCTCCCACTCTTGTCCAAGAACATTTCGTACCTCGCGTGCATTGGCGGCTCGTAGTGGAGGATTTCGCGGCAGATGCGGTCGTTAATCCTCACCGAATCTTCAATATCCTTCCCGTACGCTTCGAACCTTATGTCCAAAGCTTTCCACCTCACCGCGAACTCGCTCTTCCAGCTAAGCTTGCCCTCCCCTCTTCTGTAGTCTGCTTCTCCCTTGTGTCCGCAGCCTTCAAGCCACTTTCCCTTGATTTCCATGCCGTCGCAACTGTAGAGCACCTTCCCTTCTTTGGGCAAGAACTCGTGGGCGGTCGTGGTGTAGATTCGCCCGCAGTTGCCACATATCGGAAAGTACGGGAGCGCTTCAGTGTACCTTTCCTGCCCCACCTCTTCTTTCACGATCTCCCCAACCTTCTTGGCGTTGGTGAGTATGGTCTTGATTTCCTCGTTAAACCATCCTTCATCGTAGGCTTTCTTCGCCGAAACGAAGTGGTACTCTACCTTAGACCTGTCCAGGGCTTCTATTAGCAGAGAACTCATGTGTTCCCCGTAGCTCGCATGACATTCATGGGGGTCGGGTATGCTCGTGACAGGATAGCCCAAACACTTCTGCATCGTTTTCGGGAAGCCTGCTGGAACCTTTCGCAAACCATCCTTGTCGTCTGAAAAAGCAACCAACTCAGACTTGTAGCCCTGCTCCCTCAAGGCTAGAGTAACTGCGTAAGACCGCGCAGCGTCGCCGAAACTGCCGATGTGGGGCAACCCCGAAGCGCCTAAGCCCATCTCAGTCCTGACTAGGTCTAGGCTGCGACCTAGTTTACGTTCTCTCTCTACGATTTTGGCTGCTGTTTTGTCGTACCACGTGCCGTGCCCGATGATTTTCTCAGTCATGAAAGTTACTGTCCACACCATTATGGAGTGTCGGGAAATAAAAATTGTTGTGACAGGAAGCTAACTTCAGATCATACGTGCTCGTTTCTTTGGGCTCGTGTACGAGGAACAGAACCATCAGGAATTGCGGGATGATTAAGCCGAACGCTACGTAGAAGGGCAATTGGGGGACGCCCATGTTGAACCCTTCCACGAACAGATAGCTACCTAGAAGCATGCCGAAGCCCATTGCGATGTAGCCAACGAAGTTTCTGAGCCCGACGACCTTGCCCCTGTTCACTGGGTCTACGAGATCTGTTGCGAGCGCCATCGCCGCAGCCATAATCAACAGTTGACCAACCCCGAATAGGGACATCGAGACCATAACCATCACGAGGTTACCAGCGGAGAAGATCAGTGTAGCCACGCCGAAGACGAAGAGCCCCAAGATCAGTGGAATCTTTCTTCCAAACTTGTCGACAACCTTGCCGATTGGGAGCGAGAACACGACCACGCTCAGTAGTAGTGGAATGAAGACGAGCCACCACAGTTCCAGGGGAATTCCCAGCACTTTTAGTGCGTAGATCTGGTTGATTACTTGAGTTAGTGCCATCCCAAACATCGTAAGAGTCTGAACGACGAACAGCCAGAACATCGACCGTGGCACTTTCTTCCAGACGCTCACGCTTTCCTTAATAGCCTTAGGGTAGGAGGTGATGAAGTACCTGAAGCGGATTGGGTCTCCGTTGGTTATCGTCTCTTTCAGTCTGAGCCGCCACACGGCTGCTATGAGGTAGAGGCTCGTCATCGTTAGGTAGATTATCCTCATGCTCCACTCCAGCCCAAACTGCAGCAACAGAAAACCCGCGATTATGGGACCTGGCGTGTTGAAAGTGCCGTGGATGAGCTGTATGATTGAGGAGCCCATGCC
>CAZPDY010000294.1:0-1916 GCA_964585455.1 uncultured Candidatus Bathyarchaeia archaeon
TACTTGCCCTCATTGATTCGGACGATTCTGCCACAGGGTTTGGTGCAGTTCGGGCAAGGCTTGTTTCGGACTGTGTATTTGGGTGACCAGTAGTAGGGGTCTAGTTGGGCAAGTTCTCCTTCTTTGATGTTGTCGAAGGATTTTTGGAAGTAGCCCTCTTGCCAGTTGCGGCTCGGGTGAACTCCCTTGTCCCTATTCATCCAAGCGTAGAACTCCGCCGTTCCGTACTTCATGTCGAGCAGCGAGTCAGGGTTCTCCTTGACGCTCTTTGTCCATTTGATTACCAAGTCATGTAGCGCTTTGGAATCGGCATACTCGATGTTAGAAGTGCCCTTGACCGCAATCGCCTTCAGTTTCTTCGACCCCATGACCGCGCCCAAACCAGTCCTCGCCGCCTGACGCTCATTTGAGTCGATTCCAGCTATCTTCGAAAGGTTCTCGCCAGCCGGTCCAATCACAGCGGTTGCAGAGCCTTCGTAACGCTTCTTTAACAGGTCAGCTGTCTGTCGCACTTCTTTGCCCCAAAGCTCCCCAGCGTCAGCTACTTCTACCGCTTGGTCTGCGATGCTCAAGACCACGGGCTTAGAGCTTTGCCCCTCTACCACCAGAAGGTCGTAGCCCGCCTTCTTCAACGCTGGACCAACCGAAGCTCCAGCAGATGCCTTTCCAAAACCACCTGTTAGGGGAGATTTTGCTACGAAAAGAGTCTTCGACCCAGTCGGAATGCCCGTTCCCGTCAGAAGCCCAGGAGCAACAACCAGCGTATTGTCGGAATCCAGAGCATCCAAACCTTTCTCTGTTTCGTTAAAGAGCAGCATGCTGGCGAAGCCCATTCCTCCCAAGAATTTGCGTTTCCACTCAGGGGGCAACGTCTCGGTTTTGGATGACCCGTCGGAAAGGTTTGCCCTGAGTATTTTGTCCGCGTATCCCTTCATCGTTCTTTCACACCGTCGAGTCCTTAAACCACTTATCCATTAAGGCAGTCGGCGCTCCAGATTCGTCGCTGATTTCCTGTTTTGCCGGCGGCTTCTCTATGTAGGAGGGAATCCGCTTAGATATTCGTTCTTCATACGTGGGTACGAGCTCGTTCTTGTAGAAGACGCCTATGGGAATCTTGTCTCCCCATTCCCTCGATTTTGTGAGTGCAGCTACGGCTTTGTCTAATTCCTCGTCGAGACTCTTCACGACAGGGTCCCAGCCTGTCTCTTCGAGCTTGTAAACCCTCGGTTGAGGCTTTCCCGTCTCGGGGTCGATTCTGTCGACTCCGCCGTACCAGTCTTTTGTGTTGATGTCGTTGTAGGTGGGGCAGGGCTGCTGAATGTTGACGTAGGCTAGTCCCTTGTGTTTTATGGCTTGGACGATGGTGTCCTTCATGTGTTTCACGTCGAAGGCGTAGGTTCTCGCGATGAAAGTGTACCCTGCGGCAAGAGCTAAAGCGATGGGGTTGATGGCAGCGTTGATGTTCGGTTTTGGAAGAGACTTCGTCTGCAAACCCAATCTTAACGTTGGAGACGCCTGCCCCTTCGTCAAGCCGTACACTGCGTTGTCGTGGACGATATAAGTCATGTCAATGTTCCTCCTCCCCATGTTGACGAAATGACCTGCACCGATTCCAAGACCATCACCATCTCCTCCTGCAGCTATAACTTCTAAGGCAGGGTTAGCTAGCTTGATTCCCATGGCGAAGGGCAATGTTCTCCCGTGCAGCGTATGCACACCGTTCACGTACGTGAAGTGAGGAGTCTTGCCCGAGCAGCCTATTCCAGAAACGATGACCACTCTGTGAGGCTCGAGCTGTAACTCGGCTAGTGCCATCTGTACAGCCGTGTGGATGCCGAAGTCGCCGCAGCCAGGACACCAGTCGGCGAAGACGGGAGTTCGATAGTCCGACATCTTAAGAACCATAGGTCAACACC
>CAZPDY010000295.1:0-1909 GCA_964585455.1 uncultured Candidatus Bathyarchaeia archaeon
CCCTACCTGCCCGTAGAGTCTGACGAGGGAAAAAGCTGGGCTGAAAAAGCTTGGGCAGGAGGGAAGTCGGGGCGAAAGGTCATCGACCGATTTATCGACAACGCCCCGAAATACCTCTCGGAGAACGGGCGTGTCTTGTTGGTGCAGTCGAGCCTTTCGAACGTCGAAGAAACGTTAAGGCGGTTCTCACGACACAAGTTACATACAGCAATCGTCGACGAGGAGAAACTGGCTTTCGAGAAAATCGTGCTTATAGAGGCTAGACGCAAGTCTTACCGTTGAAACCTCGAGCAGAGTTGTCTCAAGCATATGTCAGAAAGTTTTTTATTCGGTTCTTCGAGAATTACGAGTTCAGGTGTTGTGTTATGGGAAAGAAAGGTAGAGAAATAGTGGAATTCGACGTAGACCAAACACTGAAAGACTTGAACGCGGCTTACGCGGACGAGTGGATAGCTTTCTTCTACTACACGTGGGCTGCAGACTTTATCGAGGGGCTCTGTTTTCCGAACGTAGCCAGCAAACTGGACGAGATAGCTAAAGACGAGTTTGAGCACATGAGCGAGTTGGCGGACAGAATCTTCGAACTAGGCGGAGAGCCCGAGAGAGACCTCGAAGACCTGCAGAAGATAGCCAACTGCAAGAAAGTAGTGTTCCCGAAGAACGAGAGAGACCTCGAAGGCGTGCTCAAAGCCCTCGCGGACGCTGAAGGATGCGCCATCGACGTCTACAACAAGTTCATCAAGAAAATATCCCCCTGCTACAAGATGGACATACGAACCTTCCACCTGCTAGAACACATCCTCTCCGAAGAGGTTGAACACGAAGAAGCCTTCGAGAACCTGATGCCAAAGAAACTCAAAGAACCCAGAAAAGCCAAAGCCAGGGCTAAGAAGTAGCAGACTCTACTTTTTTCTCTTTTTTTCGTACCGCTCAGCACATCTGGCGCAGCAGAACACATGTTCTTTGCCGTCGATTACCCGAGTGTAACTCGCAAACTCACACTTGTCACCCGCTATTTTCACGTTACATTGCTCACATTGCACGAACTTGGTCATTTCTTGGCTGCCTCCGTCTTCTTCTGATAGTCTTTTATGGCTTCGTGAAGCGCGTCTGCCGCCAAGTTTGAGCAGTGCATCTTTATCGGTGGAAGCCCGCCCAAGCTGTCTGCGACGTCTTGCCGACTAATCCTCAAAGCCTCCTCCAGAGTCTTGCCCTTAGCCAGCTCGGTTATCATGCTGCTCGTTGCGACCGCCGCGCCGCAGCCGAAGGTCTTGAACTTGATGTCGGCGATGCGGCTGTCCTTGACTTTGATGTATATGGTCATCATATCCCCGCACACGGGGTTTCCCACCGTGCCTACGCCGTCAGCGTCGGGAATCTCTCCCACGTTTCGAGGGTTTCGAAAATGTTCCATGACCTTTTCGCTATACACTTTCCCTCAACTCTTTGGGCGTTAATGGAGACATGATGCGCAGTCTTTTAACTATATCGGGCAGCAAGCCCACCACGTAGTCCACGTCTTCTTCACTGTTCTGCATACCCAACGTGAACAGCAGCGACCCATGCGCTTCTTCATGCTTCAGCCCTATGGCGCGCAGCACGTGAGAGGGCTCTAACGTCTTGGCGGTACACGCCGAACCCGAAGACGCCGCCACGCCTGCCATGTCCAAGTTGAGGAGCATCGACTCGCCCTCGATGAAGCTGAACCGCACCGCTACGTTGTTGGGCAGCCGTTTAGACGGATGACCGTTCAGAAAAGAATAGGGAATCTTCTCCAAGAGTTCCTTGATGAACCTGTTCCGTAGGTTGCTGAGCCGTTTACTCTCTGTTTCCATCTCAGCCTTCACCAATTCCGCCGCTCTTCCCATGCCAACGATGCCTGGCAAGTTTTCCGTGCCCGACCTTAACC
>CAZPDY010000296.1:0-1903 GCA_964585455.1 uncultured Candidatus Bathyarchaeia archaeon
GCCGAAGAGAGAAGAAAAACCATGCAGAGATGAAGACGTGAAGCAGAACATAAACAAAGTCAACTCACAGGAAGGAGTAATTGGCTACATTCTCAGGAACACCGAGTCTGCGAGCATCGACTTAAAGGACCCGACGAAGATAATCGACTATGCGATTATGTCTTCTTCAACCTTGGAAGCATCCGAGGAGCTTTCGAAGATTTTCAAGCTCGGCGACGTGAAACACGTGCTGGTGGAAGGGAACAGCGCTAAGCTTCTCTTCTTCACGGCTGGGGAGAACAAGGTCAGCGTGTTCATGGAGAAGAAAGTTGACCATAACCGCATCTACAAAGACGTGGTAGGCTGAAGAAGCCTCCTTCATTCTCCTTTTTTGGAATCCTGGGGAAAATGAGACGGAACGGAAAAGGGATTCATGCTTAATAGCCCCCTCCTCCCTTTTCTTACGTTCCCTCTCATCCCTTACAGGTTATTGACTAAAAGCATTATGTATGGTGTTACGTAGGTTTCTATCAACGCTGCCGCCGCTATTAGGATTAAAGTTGTTATGTAGGCTCGTTTAAGGTTTCTCGAGAGAATTTTGAGCGAGGTTTTAGTTGCCTTGAACGATGTCTGTATGTCTGTTTTGACTAGTGCTACAAATTTTTTGGGTTTCACGAGGGCGTTGAAATAGTCTTTCAGTGTTGGGGAGTCAACTGGAGTTGGTGGAGTGTTACTGTGTGTGGCTTCTCGTAGGGCGTTTGTCCAGTAGGCTATCGCTGTGAATTCGAGCCAGCCGTGGGGAAAGACGGCGGCTACTGCGGTTGTGATGGGGATGTCTAAGGTCGCTGCTACGTTGACACTGATAATCACCCAGAACGCAGCAACAGAAGCGGGTATGAGCCAAGTCTTTCCATGCATAATTGGGTAAGCAATGGAAGCAGCGAGAAGTAGGTAGGTTAGGCTGAAAGTGTTGTGAGCAGTAATTATGACGAATGTGAGGGGATGCGAGAAACCCACTTGGCTGATTATCGGAGCGTATAGGTGAAGGAGGCTGTACTGGAAGAGCGTGTTCAATATGTCCGTGGGGTTCATGAATGTTCGATGTAGCTTATCGCGGTGAAGAGATTTAGAAATTGCCCAATATAGTGTCGTAAGCGTCAATATGACTTGATTCTGTTCTTCTCGTGTCCTCTGCGCCTAGCCTAGACCGTCCTATTAGGAATGTTGGAAGGGTTTGGGGTGAGTTGGGTTGGGTGGGTTATAGTTGGTCTTGTGTGATGTTAATGGTTTTGTCGAGGTCTATGAGGGCGCATTTTCCATGTCTTGCGGGTCCTGGGTTGACTATGGCTGTGTTGTTTATCGTGTCTGTGCCTGGTGCTTCGTGGATGTGGCCGCAGATGACCAGTTGGGGGCTGGTTTTTTCGATGAATTCTCTTACGCTGATGCTCCCCACGTGTTCCCCCGTAAAGGCTATGTCCACGTTCGTGTTCTTCGGCGGTGAATGTGAAACCAGAACTGTCGTGGATTTGGTTTGGCAGGCATTGTAGGCTTGGTGCAAGATGTTGGCGATTTCTGATTCTGAAAGTTCGAAGGGAGTGTGAAACGGGCTTGGCGAAGAACCCCCGACGCCGACGAAATCGACGCCGTTGATTTGTCTGCATTTCCCGTGGACAGACTCTGCTGTCTCCAGTTTTTCTTCCGCTAAGGTGGGTGGGTCGCAGTTACCCGGCACGAACAACGTCGGAGCGGTGTCGATTAAGGATAGGAGTTCTCTGGCTTGCCGTGGAAGCCCGAAGTGTGTTATGTCGCCGCACACGACAACGAGGTCAGCATGGCTCTGCCTCGCCTTCAAGGCGGTTTTCTGAAAAGCCTCAGCATTTCCGTGAAAGTCAGTCGTAGCCAAGATTCTCAAACGCTGCATCCT
>CAZPDY010000297.1:0-1899 GCA_964585455.1 uncultured Candidatus Bathyarchaeia archaeon
CAACAAGGCAGAGCTTGCTCGTTGCATAAACGAGCTCGAAAATTACGAGTTCGGAATCTTGAGAGCTGCCTGCTTGAAGCTCAAGAAAAGCGTCTTAACACCCAAGGGTCCCATTTACTCGACTTTAAAAGAAGTCTGTCGAGGATAAAGGCGTTCACGATGGTTTCAAAGCTTGAAAGAATTTTGTCAAACGTTTTGAAACAGACCACGCCCAGCCGTGAGGAGAAGAAGCGTATTCTTGCTTTGGCTGAGAAGCTTAAACAGAAGGTTGGATCGGCTGCAGAGAAGGCAGGATTAGACGTGGAGGTGCGCTTGGAGGGCTCGGTTGCAAAGAACACGTGGTTAAGGGAATCACCAGAAGTCGATATTTTCATGCGCGTTCCGCCAACAGTGCCGCGGGAAGCCTTTGGAACCACGTATCTGAACATTGCAAAAAAAGCTACTGCAGGTGCCAAGCAAGTTGAACGATTCGCCGAACATCCTTATCTGGAAGCATTCTTAGACGGGATTCGAGTAAACATCGTTCCCTGCTATCACGTAGAGAGAGGCGAATGGAAGAGCGCCACCGATCGAACTCCCTATCACACCGACTACGTGAAACCCTTGCTCAACGAGAAACTTTGCAACGAAATACGGCTTCTGAAAAGGTTCATGAAAGGCGTAGACGTTTATGGTGCCGAAATAAAGGTAGGTGGCTTCAGCGGATATCTCTGTGAGCTTCTCGTCCTCTTTTACGGCTCCTTTCTTCAAGCCTTGAAGGCAACAAGCGGTTGGAAAGCTCGAACGTTTATCGACCTCAAAGGATACTACAAGCGTCGAGAAGGCGAACTGAGACTAATCTTCGAGGAACCTCTAGTCATAGTTGACCCTATTGACAAAGGAAGGAATGCAGCGTCAGCAGTTAGACAAGAACGGTTAGATGAATTTGTTGCCGCTTCAAGAGCCCTTCTAAGCAACCCGAGTGTGGAGCTTTTCTACCCTCCAGAAACGCAATCCCTTAGCCTCGAAGGAACAGCTAAAGCATTCAAGGAACGCGGTTCCAGCATCGTTCTCATACGTTTTGGGAAAGTCAAGACTGTTCCAGACGTTCTTTGGGGGCAGCTCTACAAGTCGCAGAGGTCGCTTCGAAAACTCGTCGAACAGCACGACTTCAACCTTATTCGCGAGGCGGTGTGGAGCGACGAACGAAGCCTAAACGCGTTCCTCCTAGAGGTGGAGCATCGACGCCTGCCACCCTTAAAGAAGCATCTTGGGCCTCCTCTGGAGAGAGTAAGCGAGTGCGAGAGGTTTCTGGAGAAACACACGGGTTTTGGGCAAACGTTGTCTGGACCTAGGATAGAGGAAGGAAGGTGGGTCGTAGAAACAACCAGAAAATACACGGATATAGCTGAATTGTTGGAGGATAAGCTGAAAGATGGCGGAAGAACTGCAGGCATGGCAGAACTTGTTTCGAAAGCCCTTCTAAAGAGCCTGAAGATTCTGGTTAATGAAGAAATCCTTCCAACCTACTCACGCAACCCAGACTTTGCGAAATTCCTAACTGAGTACATTAGGGGAAAGCCAAAATGGCTGACTCAAGAATAGAAGTCTCTATCAGAGAATACAAAGCTACCGACCTCGCTCGAGTCAAGGAGCTTATACTGAAAGCAGAAAACTTTGGCGAGCCTTTCCTAGAAACCGAGCTGTTACACATCAAGAAAAACACTTCACTGGGCTTGGGCAAAGTCTTCGTCGCCACGTTAAAGGACAGAGTCGTCGGTTACGTTTCCCTTGGAAGGAGGACTTTCGCATCGATGATAGACTCCATAATCGTCGACTCAGACTACCAAAGAAGAGGCGTGGGCAGAAAGCTGGTTGAGAAGGCTAAGGAATACGCCAAGTCACAGGGTTTTCATGTAC
>CAZPDY010000298.1:0-1877 GCA_964585455.1 uncultured Candidatus Bathyarchaeia archaeon
GTCTACGCACTGGCGAATCAGACATTTTCGGTTAGGCAGCTTCGACCCTTTCGGGATTGGAGTCTGGAGTCTTGCATGTCAGGCATGGCGTTTTGATCGGCATGTACCCCAGAATCCTCTTCGCGTTTTTCCTGTATTGTTCAAATTCCTTGGCAGTCATGCCCTTTTCGCGGGTAGGGTCCCCAAGGACAGGTTCCACAATCCCCCCACATTTAGCAACTAGTTTTGACATTGTATGCTCTCAATCAAGCAGACAGGAAAGTACAATAAAAGACTTCTCTTAACCCTCGCAGCATTTTAGCCTGGGGTTTTCTTCCTTTCAACACATAGACTACCCAAGGCGCAACCCTCGTTTCATTAACCCAAGTATACGGTTCACTCTCTTTCGCTAAAGGTTTGTAAGTCTTAATCAACTCCAACCCAGCCCGCTTGTAAGTCTCCCGATAACTTCTGTCCGTCCACACAACGTCGACCACGGGTCTCTTGTCCTCCGTGTCTGTCTGGATAATTCTCACCTTGTCTCCGCTCTTTGCACGTTTATTCTCTGGAAAATCCTTCGTAGAAAAAGACGCCCATTCATGCGTATATATCTCAGGCGAAGAAACCACACTAACAATCCTACCTTCATCCTTCAGCAGAGCCCAAAGTCCTCTGAAAATCTTGACTTTCTTTCCCATCGTGGGCACGTTGTCAAACGTGAACACCGACAGCACAAGGTCGTAGGTGTTATTCTTGAACTGGCTGAAGTCGCCGTCTTTGATGAGACGATAGTCCCCTTCAGGATCCAATTCTCTCGCCTTCTCTATCATATCCTCTGCTATGTCAACGCCGACAACGTTGAACCCGAGTTTTTTCAGAAACCTCGTGGAGCGTCCTGTACCGCATCCAAAATCTATTGCTTTTCTTCCTTTAACGTGTTCAGATATGATGTTCGGTAAATCCCTGTATGCCAAGTAGTAAGTACCGGGGGACTCTAGTTTTGAGTAGGCATCTGCTCGCTCTGTATCCTCGTAGACGTTGGAAAATTCCACAGTACCCCTTTCTCTCAGCCGTTTATTTCTTTTCCTACTCCCGGAATTTGACTGCGCGAATCGATGGTACTTCAACATGCTCAAGCTCTATTAATTCTACGCGCTGTTCTGCACTCGAAAATGGCAATAAACAATGACCTTATATGACCACGCTCCAGATACCTTCCCTGTCAGAATTCATGATTAAAGGAGAAACTTGAACCATGAAAAGACCTAAAGTGGTTGTGTATGGAGCAGCCTCTGTTGACGGAAGGCTCACAATAGCTCCAGGCGTTCTGCTTATGTTCGGAGACAAAAGGTGGGACTCCATTGCTGGGTCAGATGAGGAAATCGCCAACTGGCTCAGAGAAAAGCACAAGCCTCAAGCGTATCTCGAAGGCAGCGGCAGCCTAGTGGCATCGGCGAAAAAGCCCAAGTCGCTTCCACCGTTCAAAGGTAACCCGAAAATGCTCTATCAGGATTTTTTGCCAGAATCTGTCGTCAAACGTCCCAATCATCGTGGCTGGTTCTGCAACATAGACAGTAGGGGTCTCATCAGTTGGGTCTACAAGGAGTTTCCAAGTGAAGAATGGAAAGGATGGCACCTGATGGTAATTGTGGCTAATCGCACGCCGCCCGAATACTTAGCCAATCTTCGCAAGGAGAACATACCCTACCTAGTGGCTGGAGGGGAACGAGTTAACCTTCGAGTGGCGCTGGAAAAGATGCAATCGCAGCTAGGTGTAACCAGCGTTTTGTCAACATCCCCGGGCAAGCTCGGCGGCGCACTCCTTAGAGCCGGACTCGTCGACGAAATCAATGTTCTATTCTTGCCAGCCATCGTCGGAGGCTTCGAAACCCCGTCTC
>CAZPDY010000299.1:0-1858 GCA_964585455.1 uncultured Candidatus Bathyarchaeia archaeon
GCCATTCCAGCAAGGATAATAAGGGTTCACGGAGACGTTGCCAGCGTGGACTTTGGAGGAGGCGTCATCAGAGAGGTGAACGTTGCGTTGGTAGAAGCAAAAATCGACGAGTATGTCTTGGTTCATGCGGGCTACGCTATTCAAGTTGTTGACAGGAAGGAGGCGGAGGAGACTCTGAGGTTGTGGAATGACCTCTTGAAGATGGAAGAACCAAACCGATAAGCCAAAAGGAGTTCCATTTTCTTGTCTAAGGACGTTAAAGATGTCGTGAAAGCGGGTGAAGGCGAAGTTTTCGACGTAGAACTCGAAGAGAGCATTCTGAAGGCGAACCAGAGGCTGGCAGACGAGAACAAGGAACTGCTGAGAAAGCACGGAACAACGGCTATTGACGTGATGGGGTCTATCGGTGCTGGTAAAACTTCGCTGATTGAAAAGCTCGTAAAACTGCTCAAGCATCGTTATCGAATAGCCGTGTTCAAAGGAGACTTGACGACCACGATCGACGCTGAGATTATTAGACGCCACGGCATCGAAGCCATAGCCATAAACACTGGCAAAGAATGTCATCTGGATGCTAACTTGGTGAAGAGGGCGTTGCTGCGGCTGGACCTTGACACTGTAGACGTGCTCTTCATCGAGAACGTGGGAAACCTCATCTGTCCAGCAGAGTTCCCATTGGGATCAGAGAAACGAGTGGTGGTCGTGAGCGTCACGGAGGGCCCTTACATGGTGATTAAGCATCCCTTCATCTTTATGGACGCTGCGGTTGTCGTCGTGAACAAAGTGGACTTGGCAGAGGCTATGGACGTAGACTTGGGCAAGGTGAAGGCTGATGTTGAGTGCGTTAACCCGAAGGCAAAGGTGGTTTTCGCCAACTGTCGCACGGGTGAGGGCGTTGCCGATGTGGTTGAGGCTTTAGGCTTTAAGGGAGTTCGCGAGAGGGGTGCATGAGGGCTCGATAACGACGCAGATCGTCGAGTCTGTGTTGAGGGAAGCGAATCAGCGGGGGGCGAAGAAGGTGGTCGAGGTAGACCTCGTAATTGGTTCGCTGACTTTTCTGAACCCCGGGCAGGTCACGTTTTGGTACGAAATTCTGACGAAGGATACTGTCATGGAGGGTTCAAAGCTCGTGATTGAAGAGAGCGAGGGCACCGTGCGCTGTGCGAAGTGTGGCTACGAGGGCAGCTTCAAGTATGCCGACGACTCTGTTTTTCACGTGCCGATGCCTACTTTGCAGTGCCCGAAGTGTGACGGCATCGTGGAAATAGTCAGTGGCAAAGACTGCGTGATTAAGAGCGTGAAGATGCTGGTCTAGGGCGGGGTGTTGTTTGGAAGAAGCGAGTGATTTCCGTGACCCTGAGTTGGCGAAGCAAGTTACGAAGCACATTCAGGAACTTGCGCCCGATCATTTGGTTAAATTTTGCCATGTTTGCGGGACTCATGAGTGGACTGTGACCCATTTTGGTCTAAGGAGCCTCCTTCCAAAGAACGTGGAAGTAATCGCTGGTCCCGGGTGCCCGGTCTGTGTCTTGCCTGCAGCTGAGATTGACGAAGCGGTTGAGTTGGCGTTGAAGGGAGTCACGGTGGCAACTTTTGGGGACGTTCTGCGAGTGTCGGGTTCACGACTGTCCTTGGCGGAGGCTCGAGCTAAGGGCGGTGACGTGCGTGTTGTCTACGGCGTCAGCGTTGCTGTGAAGATGGCTGAGGAAGAGCCTAGTAAAGAGTTCGTTTTCTTCGCTATTGGTTTCGAGACAACCGCGCCCTCGACGGCGAACGAGGTGTTGAGGGGTCCACCTGGGAACCTTAGTTTTCTTGTTTCGCATCGCCTGATTCCGCCTGCTATGGAGTTGTTGTTGGG
>CAZPDY010000300.1:0-1853 GCA_964585455.1 uncultured Candidatus Bathyarchaeia archaeon
GGAAGGGTTTGGAAAAGACATAGTCATGGTGTCTTTTCACAAGAATTATGCGTCTTACAGTGATTTCATGCGGACTTTTGCCATGGATTGGGGAGAAATTATAGGCGATTTCGGTTCTTTCTTAGTGAGCGTCGAGTCTGGGTTCAAGATGAAACCCTTCGACCTGAAATACTTGGCAGACGACTTCTAGGACAATCCCCTTCGCTCTGCACCATTTTATGTCTCTTAAATAGCGTTATCGTTCATTTAGACTTCTCTGGGTGCCTCTTTTTCTCCTTCACTTCCTCCAACATTGGAAGCATCGGCTCGCCTTTCTTCCACAGCCCTTCGAAATATTCGCTCAGGATTTTTGCTAGAGGCGGGACTCTGACCCATAAGGCTTCGGTTGTCTGACGTGTTTTCGAGCCAGATTTCTGAGGAAGAACAAGAATTATGTCTCTTTCATCAAACACGGTAAACCTGAATGGAATCTCCTTCGCGTTCAAATATTGCACCTGACTGCCAGCCTTAATCACTCTTTCATATCTTGCCAACTCGTCCAAGGTCCAAAGGTCTGTAATTTGCCTTACAACTTTGACTGATTTTCCGTTTTTGAGGGCGTATTCCACAGCCTCGAGGATTTCTTTTTCGGGCGGTCGCAGGCTTGTGGAAGCCACCAGGATTTCTTTTTCGCAGTTTCTTATGGCTTCGCTGTATGTTGCGATGAAGGCAGAATCTCTCCAGGTGTACCAGACTCTGCTTCTCTCAAGCTTGAGGTTCTTACTCTTCTCATACATTCTTGAGAGCGTTTGTGTAAGCCCCTGTATGGTTCTTCTTTTTTCCTCCAACTGTCCCAACGTTTCCATTTCCAAGCCGATTAGAAGGTTTTTTAGCCCTTGCTCTGGTTCTACGGAGGCATAGATTGGAGGTTTTCCTGATTGCTCCACTAGAAGACCTTTCTCCATGAGGCTTCGTAGCACATCGTAGGCTCTCGGTCGGGGTATGCTTGATCTTCGAGCCAGCTCGGTTGGAGAGAGGGGACCATGAATTATCAGAGAGACGTAGGCACGTGATTCGTAGGGGGTTAAGCCCAGTTGCTTGTTCAAAACTTCGGCTAATCGTAGCGAATCTTCCATAAGTTGTCCCTACAATGGTAAAACGAGGAAGTTCGATATAAACCTTGTTACACACAGATAGTGTAACAAAAAATAAAAACTTATATGCTCGAACGAGAATATCTATATTGTTACACGCTATAAGTGTAACAACAAACAAGGTGAGAAGGATGAAGAGACCCGAATTAAAGAAAGTAAACATTACGAAGGTGATTTACCACAATCGACCCTTCATAACGTTCAGGAGGGCACTCAGACTAGCGGAAGATGAGACAAAATCAGACTTAAACATGCCAGCCTCAAGAAGAGACGAAAGCGTTTTTCCAACTTATGACGAACTTCAGAAGGTAAACGTGCAACTATTGAAGCTCAAAAGGCTAGAGGCAGATGGAATTCGGCTCACCCGTGAACATGCCCGTTGCGTCTAACATTTCAGTCCTCTCTGCAATAGCGGCTTCACATAAATCTCCCCTTTTTTTTGTTGAAATATCGTAGAGCCATTTTTCACCCGACGAACTTGAAAAAGTCGCGTTCAGTGATTATGCCGACCAATCGCCCGCCGTCAACAACCAGCAACGCGCCGACATTTTTTTCGTTCATGATTCTTGCCGCTTCGCCCAAGTCTGCGTCTGGAGCAATCGTGATTACGTTCTTGGCTCCTATCTCTAGGGCGGGAGTCTGGAGGACTTGGAGTATGGTGCCTGAGCGTAAGTGTTGGAAAACTTCGCCTTCGCCGAAGAATCTAACCACGTCCATGGC
>CAZPDY010000301.1:0-1843 GCA_964585455.1 uncultured Candidatus Bathyarchaeia archaeon
GAACTATGCCTTCTTGGCAGACTATTCCTAGTATAGTTGCCCCTCGATTAACCGTTTCAAGGGCATATTCTACTTGAAACAAGCGGCCGTCCGGGGAGAACACGGTTATAGCTCGGTCGTATGCTCCTGGTGCCGCAAATATTGACAACTACATTTCACCTCACGCAGACGTTATCATTGCTTGACAAGAATCAGCATGCTACACTAAAAACCTTTTCGTTAGAGTTTCTGTGTTGTGACGCAGCAATCTGACTCAGATTCTGAATACGTACGGTTATTCGTAATTCAGACTCCACTTTCATACAAGTTAAATCCGATGATTCTCAACCTCTGTTCTTGCAGAAAGAAGCGACGGTGAGCGTTATTGTGGTGACCAAGAGGCTGTATGCCGCTGAAACTTCAGAAGACTTGATACTCTAATCGGTGGACGCGACGCTGAAGGAGGTCTTGAAGGAAGTCGGTGCCAACGTTATCTATGATTATCTGGAACACCATTTTGAGCTGAGGCTGGAGATGATAGCCGAAAAGCTCGAGGTTCTTTCTGCTGGTCTCGAGAGTCTTCTGGGGTCTGCGGCGTTCGTGGTGGAGCAGTTGATTCTCAAGAACCTGCACAGCAAGCTGGGACTGGAATACGAGGAAAAGGAAGGCTACGATTTCTCAGATTACGTGGAGGAGTTGAAGCGACGAGTTGCTGAAGAACCTGCCAGTTTTATGAAAAGGCTTATCTTGTCTCTTCAACCGTCTTATAAGACGGTGCTCAAGTTTTGGGCGTTAACCTGAAAGATTTGGTGCCTAAAACCCAAGTCAACCTGTTCGACCTTGCGGGAAAATCTTTAGCAATAGACGCCTACAACGCCCTCTACCAATTCCTAGCCATAATCCGCCAACCCGACGGCACTCCACTGAAAGACAACAGCGGCAGAATCACAAGCCACCTCAGCGGCTTACTCTACCGCACTTCAAACCTCACAGAAATGGGTATAAAGGCAGCCTACGTCTTCGACGGAACCCCGCCAACCTTGAAGGAAGTGGAGATTAAGCGACGAATGAAGACTAAGGAAGAAGCCACCGTCAAGTACGAGAGAGCCTTGGCAGAGGGCAAGGTTGAAGAGGCACGCACCTACGCTCAGGCAACTTCTCGCCTCAAGGATTACATGGAAGAGGACAGCAAACGCCTCCTGACACTCATGGGCATCCCTTGGGTTCAAGCCCCGAGCGAAGGAGAAGCCCAAGCAGCCCACATGACCAAAAAAAGAGTGACGGACTTCTGCGCCAGTCAAGACTACGATTCCCTGCTCTTCGGCGCTCCCACCTTAATCCGCAACGTGACTATAAGCGGCAGACGCAAGCTCCCCAGAAAGCCTGTTTACGTCGACGTGGTTCCAGAAGTAGTGGAACTCAACAACGTCTTAGCCGAGTTGGGCATAACGTACGAGCAACTCGTGGACATAGGCATCCTCGTGGGCACAGACTTCAACCCCGAAGGAGTCAAGGGCATCGGACCGAAAACCGCCCTGAAACTCGTCAAGGAAAGCGGCAACCTAGACGAACTGCTGCGAAACTCCTTGAAAGACGCCGAATTCCCCGTCGACCCTAAACGGATAAGAGACATTTTCCTCCACCCAAACGTCACTGACAACTACGCTTTAAAGTGGAAAGACCCCGACGTGGAAGGGGTCGTGGGTTTTCTCTGCAGGGAGCGCGACTTCACAGAAGACCGAGTGCGTAAAGCCCTAGAGAAGATGAGTAAGGGCATAGAAGAAGAGAAAGCGAAAACAACCCTCGACGCGTTCTTCGGGTAAAAAGGGCTTAAACGCTGTGACCATAGCGCCCAGTCAAGGGT
>CAZPDY010000302.1:0-1842 GCA_964585455.1 uncultured Candidatus Bathyarchaeia archaeon
GTCTACGGAAGAGAAAACTGTCACAGAGTCCACGAAGCACTAAGAACAGCGATGAAAGACAAAAAAACCGCGGTAAAGGCGTACACGACAGAAGAGCTTAGGGGGCTCTACGACTTCCGTTCACGAGACACTCATATGCCCTTCCACGATTTCGCCGTGACAGAACGCAGAAAAGTCATGCAGGGCAAATTCCACAGACGCGACTTCTTCATCCGCTGCATAGAAGACTGGGACGAAGTCGAAGAGCGCTACGGCGACGTGGTCTACACGGGGGTTGGCTACGCAAGAATCGAGGCGACGGTTTCAGACGATTCAGAGGCCATATTCACTCCGTGCCGCTACGTAGTAGAAGACGTGCAGGTGCTCGAGGGCAAAGGCGGCGAGACCGTGACACAAATCAAGTCTTTCCGAGGACGGTTCTGCGAACAAGCAAAGACCGGGGAAACGGTGATAGCTCAGGGAAAAGTTGAAAAAACGCAGAAGAAGGATGGGGATACTTCTTTCAGGCTGCTCCTGGGCGGCAGACCCTCCGACTTCATGGCGCTGGCGAGGTGAACAGGCTTGGAAAAGAGAGGTTTCAGGGACCGCGATTTTCTCAGCACGACTGAGGGTTTTCTTTTCTGCGTCGTGGGTCCCTACCACCCTGCCGACCGTGTGATTGGCTATCTTAAGTATCTGCCCGACCCGAAGGGCACGTGGCGGAGGGGCAGGGAGGGGTTTAAGCGTGTGATGCAGACGTACACGATTGCGAACTTGCTGGAAACATTCGATTTCTTGCGTGCAGAATACCCGAAATACTTGTTCTTCTCAGAGGTTTATGGCATAGCGATGACCGCTGTTCCCCGAGAGAGCATAGTGAGCCATTTCAAGCCAGAAAAGAAGCTGGCAACTCTCTTCCAGAAGTCACGCCTCGACTCTTTGCAGCGAAGGGTTGTCCGTTTCGTGGATTCTCTGTCGCAGCTGAGCGGCGCTTCGGCAGGCAAGTTCGGCGTCACGGGCTCGATACTTCTCGACATCCACAACCCCGCTTTCTCAGACATGGACGTCACCGTTTACGGCGAGGACAGCAGCTATGCAGTTAAGGAGGCTTTAGCCGAAGTTGGTTTGGCGGAAGAGTTTGGCATTCGACGCTTCGACGAGGGAAGGCTGGGGAAGTGGCTTGAGAGTAGGACGCAGAATCACCCCCTCAGCCATGATGAAGCTAGGCGGGTTTACGAGCGGAAATGGAACGTAGGCGTGTTCGAGGGGACTCTGTTTTCGGCGCATCCCGTGCGGCTGGAGGGTGAGTTGAAGGAAAAATATGGAGATAAGACTTGCCGTCCTCTGGGGATGGTGGGGTTGCGGGCGGTTGTTTCTGACAGCCGTGACAGCATTTTCCTCCCAGCCGTTTACGGGGTAAGTGAGGTTGAGTTGGAAGGAGAGGTTGAGGCTCGGGTGGAGGAGGTGGTTTCTTACGAGGGATTGTACGATAGCTTGGCTGAAGAGGGCGAGGCTGTTGAGGTGTGGGGGAAGCTCGAGCATGTCGTGGACAGTCGGACGGGCAGAGAATATGATAGGGTTTTGGTGGGTTCGCCCGAGGGGAGGGGGAGAGAATACATAAAGCCTGTTTAGCCTAGCCCGAGGACTTCTTTGAGGTAGGCGTGGTGGGGACCGAGTTTTCCGCCGTAGTTTCCAGCCGTAATTCTGACGACGCCTGGCACTTTTGCGGCTGCGGTGATGCCTTGTGCCATGGCTTTTTTGACGGCGTCTGGGGTGAGTCCGTTGATGACGATTTCGTAGACGCAGTCGACGCCTTCGGGTATTTGTGAGTCTGGTACTAAGCCTTTTAGTCGTGGGCAGTAG
>CAZPDY010000303.1:0-1829 GCA_964585455.1 uncultured Candidatus Bathyarchaeia archaeon
GCCGGAGATGGTGCGTGTGGCTTTTCGTTTGAGCACGGGCAGGAGTTTGGGTCTTTCGTGGGGTTTTAGGCATCGTATTAGCTCCGAGTTGGGAATGACGCGTGCTAAGCCTTGCTTGCCAGCGACTTTCATCTTGACTATGTTGATGTCTTCTTTCGTGGGTTTAGGAATCTGAATTAGACATTCGATGATTTGGCGGCAGGCTTCCGTGTTCATGATGGGTTCATCTAACTATGCCTTTACGCTTGAAAATAAAGATGTAGCTGCGAGTCATTGTTTTCGGGTGTAGACTACTTTGCCGCCGACGATGGTCATCTCCACCTTTATCTCCTTAATCTGTTCGGGGGCAGTCTTGTAGGGGTCGTGGGAAAGCACCGCCAAATCAGCAAGCTTACCCTGTTCTACCGAACCTTTAACGTCTTCTTCAAAAGACCCGTAAGCAGCGTTCGCAGTATAGAGGCGCAGAGCCTCGTCCACAGTCAACCGTTCTTCTGGCGACGTTTTTCTCGCAACCGCAGCACACACTCCCAGAATAGGGCTGACAGGCTCTACTGGGGCGTCAGAACCCCCCATAGCGACTATTCCCGCTTTTAAGAGGCTTTTGAAAGCGTAAGCCCATCGGGCTCTGGCTTTTCCCAGGCGTTCTGTTATCCAGAAGTCGGAGACTATGAAGTGAGGCTGCACTGAGGCGAGGATGTCGAGTTTTTTCATCTTTTTCATCAGCGTCGGGTTGACGACGGAAACGTGTTCCAATTGGTGACGGTGATTTTTTCTCGGCTTCTTTCGGAGCACCTTCTCTAAGGCGTTCAACGTCACTTCTACTGCCCTGTCGCCTATGGCGTGGATGGCTAGCTGCAAGCCTGCCTCGTGCGCTTTTTTGACTAGTCTCTCCAACCGCTTTCGCGAGTAGAGGAGCATTCCTCTCGTGTCTGGAGCATCGCTGTAAGGCTCTTTAAGCGCCGCTGTCCTCGCTCCCAGCGAGCCATCTGTCAATATTTTGACGCTGCCAACCCTGATTTTGTCATCACCAAAACCTGTGGATAAACCCAACTCGATGAGATTGTCAAGGTACTCGACTGGTATTAACGCGTATATGCGCAGTGGAAGCGTTCCACGTTCCCTCAGCCTCTGGAGTGCACGTATCTCAGACTCCGAGCTGATTATCCAGTGGGCGGTGGTTATGCCCTCTCCCACCATTCTCTGGCAAGCCAACAGACAAGCTCGTTCAATGTCTTCTTCGCTGGGCTCGGGCAGAACGTCGAGAACGAGGTCGAGAGCCTTCTCACGCAGGATGCCCGTGGGCTTGCCACGCGAGTCTTTGTCCATGTACCCGCCTGTCGGCGATTCTGTGTCCTTCGTGATTCCCGCAAGCCTCAAAGCGTCTGAATTCACTACGCCAATGTGCCCGCACACGCGAATCAGGACAACGGGTTGGCTAGGTGCCGCTTGGTCCAAATCGAGGCATGAAGGATACCGCCGTTCTTTGAGCCTGTCTTGGTCCCATCCACGCCCAATTATCCATCTGCCCTTCGGAGTTTCCCGTGCCCACTGCTTGACTTTTCGCTGAATTTCCTTTATCGACTTTACGTCACGCAGGTTAACCTGTGATAAGCTTCGCCCCAGGGATGCACCGTGCACGTGCGCGTCAGTGAATCCAGGAACGACAGTCTTGCCTTCGAGGTTGATTTTTCTGGTTTTTCCACCTGCGTAAGAGAGAATCAGTTTATTGTTGCCGACTGCGACGAGTTTTCCATCTCTTATCGCCATGGCTTGGGCTCTCGGCTGGTCAGAATTCATAGTGATTACATTGCCGTTTGTCAGAATTAGGT
>CAZPDY010000304.1:0-1821 GCA_964585455.1 uncultured Candidatus Bathyarchaeia archaeon
ACGCTTGCTTCTCAGGGAGTTGCAGCCTTGGAAGTTGAGTTGGCTCTGATTCTTGGGTCTGCAGGCTTCGCTAGGGTGCGGCTGCTTTCGTGTCTGCAGAGGGAGACATCGATTGCCAAGAAGCTCGATGTCCCAATCGTTATCAGCAGCGGCGCGTTTGACACGTATCAATTACGTGGACCTCACGATGTTGCTAGTCTCGCCATGCTGTTCGGGTTGGACGAGGCGGCTGCATTGAAAGCAGTCTCGGCTACGCCGCGGGCTATCGTTGAGCGTAACAGGAAAAAGCTTGATTCAAGTTACGTGGCGAGGGGCGTGCGTGTAGTGAGGAGGGGAAAGAACTGCGCTACGTGAGAAGACGGTACCTAGCGTTGGAAGCTGAGAGCGACCAGTCGGTTGACGAGAGAGGTTTAATGGATGCTGTTTGGGATGCAGTGTACCAGCTTTTCGGGGAGTTCGGGGCTAGCCAGACGGGTCTGTCCCTCGTGAAACGGGACAGGGAAGAAGACGGGGTTCTGGTGGTTAGATGCTCTCATAAAGCGTTGAGCATGGTTAGAGCTGCCGTCGCCGCTGTCACGGAAATAGGTGGGAAGCGTGCAGTGATTCGCGTGGTTGCGGTTTCTGGGACGTTGAAGGGGCTTCAGAGAAGGCTGCATGGACACTGAATTTGAGGCGGACTAAGTGGACAGAGATTTTGGGGATGCGTTGCGGAAGTGGCTAGAAAACGCCAAGAAAGTCGTGGTTGTTGGTGTTGGCAACGAGTTGCGGAGAGACGATTTTGTCGGCGTCGAAATCGTCAGGGACTTGAAGGGAAAAGTCCCAAACCGTGTGATGCTTGTTGAAAGTGAGACGGTTCCCGAAAGCTTCATCGACCAGATAATCGAGTTTAACCCGACTCACATCTTGATAATCGACGCTGGACTGCTGGGATTAGAGGCAGGTCAAGCGAGGTTTATGGAGTCAGCCGAAGCTCTGGGTCCGACGCCGAGTGCGGTTTCAACGCACACGCTTCCTATAAGGATTTTTTGTGAATATTTGGAGAGAACGCTGGGCGCCAGAATAGCGATGATAATCGTGCAGCCCAAGCAAACCGATTTTGGCGAAGGACTAAGCACAGAGGTTAGGAGAACCGCTGAACAGCTGAAAAAGACACTGCTAGAAATATTAACTCCATGAGAATTGCCCCTTCATAACCCGTCCAACATTCCTATTAGGACGGTCTAGACTAGGCGCAGAGAACCCGAAAAACCCCAAAAACCTTATTGCTTCACGCCGTGCTTCGCCCATATGCGACAGGTGCCCTCCACCGAAACCATACAGGCACCCTTAGGCGCCTCGGGCGTACAAGCACCTAAGAACAATGGGCATTCGCTCGGCTTAATCTTCCCAATCATCACCAAGTGGCATTGGCACCCGGGCAAAAGGTCCCTGCCCTTCTCCGCCCTCACACCATGCCTCTCACGAGCGTCCCACTCTGCAAACTCGTCCTTCAAAGCAAGCGCTGAAGAAGGCAGACGCCCCAAGCCCCGCCATCTGCCCTCCACGACATCAAAAACCCGACCCACGAGCTCCAACGCCTTCGGGTTACCCTCTCGCCTCACAGCCCTCCCATACTCGTTCTCCAACCGCGCCGCACCCTCCTGGAGCTGCCGCAACAACATGTCAACCGCAAACAGAACGTCCAGAGGCTCAAAACCCGCCACCACGACTGGCATGCGGTAAGCGCTCGGAAACACCTCGTAAGGCTCCAACCCGATGATCGTCGAAACGTGACCCGGCGCGATGAACCCGTCTATCTGGAGGTCTCCGACTCCCAACAAC
>CAZPDY010000305.1:0-1815 GCA_964585455.1 uncultured Candidatus Bathyarchaeia archaeon
CTCACCCGCCGCACTCATCTCGGGCATGGAAGAGACATAGAAACTATTCTGGGCTATCTTCTCGCTTTCGAGTATAGACGTTTCTATCTCGCCCTGCACACCGTTAGAGGGGGACTGCTTGAACCCTATTAAGGGAATCGCGACGTACATCTCGCCCTTTTCCACAGCCTCACATAGAGTTGGAAGGTTCTCAAGAGAAGCCTTTACGTAGCTGTTGGTCGGTAAGTCGTGGCTGTCGATTTTCACCACGTAGTCCCCGACTTGTGGCTCGTTGATCGGAATACCGCGATGCATGCGCTGACTGAGGAAACGGTTGAAGAGATGTGACTGGTACGCTTGGAGAAAGAGACAACGTAAGCGTTGCGGCAGCCTTCTAAAAGCACCCACGTAGTCTTTCCCATTCTTAGCCAGATGTGCCAACATCAGCCTCTCGTACAACAATCCTCGGGGGAAATGGCTAAGCGCCTCCTCAAAATCACGAGTCTCCAGCAACCTCTGCCTCGCCTCCCTCGATTGAGGATGCTCGTGAAGGCTTGATTTGGCGAGGAACAGCATCGCCGCCTTTTCCAAGTCATTCTTTGCAAGGGCTTTGCCAACTAAATGCGTAATGGGACGGATTGTGCCGAAACGTTGATGCCCGAAGAAGTTGGGAACACCGCCCTGAACGCGTAACTCATCTACTATTTCAGCTATCCTTTCCTCAACAACAGCAACGCTGAGGCTGATGCTTCTCACCGTCAAATTGAACATGTTGCCAAACAGCATGTGAGGAAAAATCATGTTCGGCGAATAACGAAGAGGATACACGTTAAAGCCGTCCACACGTATGCGTTTCAGCTGTTCCAACCTTACGTTTTCGATACTGATGTGCTGGGACGTGAAGGCATTCTTGTCCTTTATCCCCGCCATCTGCACCCGCCGCTCGCTGATGCCCAACTGCTTGGCGATTTTTCTCGCAGTCAGTAGCGTGTCCCAGTCACGTTTAACCAACAAGCAGATTAGGTATCGCCCTTCCCCACCCACTCGAGGGGGCAGTCTTGGCTCCAACTCTGCCCTTGAGCCATCGACAAGAACTTCTTCAACCCCGAAGTCTTCGGGCGTTTGCCGTATTACGCCCCCTATGCCACGAGTCTCGGTGGCAAAGGTTTCGATGCCCAACTGTTTTTCGATGGTTGTGACTCTCAAAGGATTAGCCCTTGCTGCTTACAGAAGTGGTAGTTTTCCCGTTATTCTGTCGATTTGCGTGGATGGCGCTGGTCCGATGCCCAAGCACGTCACAGTGTCGGGGGGCAATTGAGTTAGCCCTCGGTCTGTGATGAGGCTGTGGGGGAGCTTCATCTGTCTAGCTTCTCTCTCAAGCTCCAAAATCTCAGTGAGGCTCTCCACCTTCACCGCCACTTTACACTGTCCCTCTTCGAGCCACGCGTCCCACCATTCTGGACGCTTCTTCCTAGCCTCTTCGGAGGCAGAAACAGCAGCATGCCCCACCTGCGCTGCAAGCTTGCCCTTGCCCATCTTCAAGTCTGTCCGCACTGCGACTACCTGCTTATACTTGAACTCAGTTTGTGCCATCCAATCACCTTGATAAATGGGTCTAGAGGAACGAGGTTTTCAGGAAATATAACGCTGTCGCCAAGACTCTTGGACTCTTAACCATGCGAATCAGCGAAGAGCCTTGAAAGTCAACATCCCTCACGTTTTTCAAGTTCTCATCCAACCTTAACCTCGAGCAAAGGGCTATGAGTTTGTCGAACTGCTTGTCTGAGAACCCGTCAAGCATCCTCCTCAAACGTTTCATCACCATCATGTCAAAGC
>CAZPDY010000306.1:0-1805 GCA_964585455.1 uncultured Candidatus Bathyarchaeia archaeon
GCCTTGAACTTCCCGCCGCCTTCGTCGACGCACATGATTAGCGTTTTGCCCGTCTTCTTGCACCACCCTTCTATGCTGTGGGGGAAGGTGTCACAATCAGAGAGCACCTCGACAATGTCTCCCGGTTGCACGTTCTGTTTGGCATAGACAGCCAATTTGAGCACCGGCTCGGGGCATTTGAGTCCTTTGAAATCTAGATTGTGTGTCGCCATGTGAACCTCCTTGAAATATTATTTATTCTAATTCCTTTCCCTTTTCTTTATTATTCGCAATTTATGTTTGGGCCTTATTCCCAGTAATCCTCAGAATGAGAAGGTTAGATGGGCATCGCTTATTTCATTAAGAAAAGTGGGCGCGTCCACGATTTCTACACCTTCTCTGAAATCCTCGCGTTTAAGGTCCTTGTTCTCTAGCGCGAGTTCGCAGACTAATATTCTGCCACCTAGGCTTCGCATACTATTGTACAGTGATACGATGTTAGGAAGTCCCTTGCCCGAAATCTTCTCCAGCTCTCCCTTCACCATAGTGGGCGCGTTTTCCTATTTGACTGCTCTTCGCAAAATTCAAGTTGAAGGAAAACTGTAGAGTCTCGGTAATTAGGGACCTTAAGAGTTCTAGAAACTACGCAGTTGTTGTTATAACGCTTAATAGGAAGAGCTAGAGAAAGTTCGGGAAAAAGGTGTAGCAGCAGAGAGCTTCCGAGCTACGGCGTTCTCACTGGTTGCATTCTTCAATTTTGCACCTTTGATTCTGGTGAGTCCCGTGGCTGGAGTGCTGGTCGATCGTTACGACCGCAAGAAGGTAATGATGCTCGCCGATTTTGCAGCTGGACTGCCAGTCGTCACCATCTTGTTGCTATACACTACGGGCAACTTGCAGATCTGGCACCTTTTCGTGACGGGGATCGTTTCGTCCAGCTTTCAGGCTTTTCACTTCCCAGCCTACTCTGCAGCAGTAACGATGATGGTTCGCAAGGAACAATACGGCCGCGCGAGCGGCATGCTTGCAA
The DNA here is from genome assembly GCA_964585455.1 of uncultured Candidatus Bathyarchaeia archaeon. GTDB lineage: Archaea > Thermoproteota > Bathyarchaeia > Bathyarchaeales > SOJC01 > CAYGVX01. The sequence continues at coordinate 1,010 of CAZPDY010000306.1, forward strand.
CCGCCCAATTTGCGGCAGGAATCTTCGCTCCCATAGCAGGTGCACTAATCTTGGCCGTTGTTGGTCTCGCAGCCGTGTTAATGATTGACATCGCAACTTTTGTCGTGGCAGTAAGCATGCTTCTGTTCGTGCATGTACCCCGCCCGCCTACAACTGATGCCGGGCATAAAGGAATCGGCAGCATATGGAAAGAAGCATTCTATGGGTTTCGTTACATATACGAACGTCCAAGCCTGCTGGGTCTTCAGTTGACCTTCTTCAGCATTAACCTAATTGCAACATTTAGCAATGTAGTCTTAAATCCAATGATCCTCGCACGAGTCGGAGACTATCAGATAGGTCAGATTATACTCGGAAGCGTTCTTTCTGCCGGTGGAATCGGCGGTGTACTTGGAAGCGTCGTGATGAGCATTTGGGGTGGTCCAAAACGCAAGGTCAACGGCATACTATTTGGTCTGATCTTAATGAGCCTTTCAGGCACGTTGTTGATGGGCTTAGGCCGCGAGGCTTATGTCTGGGCATTGGCTTCCTTCCTCACTCTGTTCTTAATGCCAATAACCAACAGCTCCAGCCAAGCTATATGGCAAGCCAAAGTGGCTCCCGATGTGCAGGGACGCGTTTTCGCAACAAGATTGCTGATTGCACAGATATCTGCACCGATAGCGATGCTGCTAGCTGGACCTCTGGCTGACCAGTTCTTCGAGCCAGGAATGGCATTCAACGGCAGCCTATCATCCGCTTTTGGCTGGCTAATCGGCACAGGTCCCGGCGCGGGCATGGCACTAATGTTTGTGAT
>CAZPDY010000307.1:0-1793 GCA_964585455.1 uncultured Candidatus Bathyarchaeia archaeon
GGATAAAACCATCGCAGTAGTTGCTGACGTACCCTTCGACTCGCTGTCTTCACTCGTAGCACAAATGCAGGGGTATAGCATCGTGAGGTATGTAGAGCCAAACGTTAAGTTTCAGACGCAACTCGTCCCAGATGACTCTTATTACAAGTCACAGTGGGCGCCTTGGCGGATTGAGGCAGAATTGGCTTGGAATATAACGCTCGGTGACCCCTCTGTTTTGGTGGCAGTTATAGACACAGGTGTTGATTACGACCATCCAGACCTCGCTGCAAACTACGTGGAGTTGGGCTACGACTGGGTCAACAATGACGATGACCCTACGGATGACCATGGTCATGGAACTCACTGCGCGGGCATCATAGCCGCAGAAATCAACAACGGTGAAGGGATAGCAGGCTTAGCTCAAGTGCGAGTCATGGCTGAAAAGGGCTTAGACCTTTACGGAAGCGGGTGGGAAGACGACCTTGCAAACGCTCTAATACATGCAGTGGATCAAGGAGCGGACATTCTCAGTAACAGCTGGGGTGGTTCCATGGACAGCCTTCTCATTCACGACGCTGTCAAGTATGCCTACGACCAAGGTGTGCTGGTCGTGGCAGCGGCGGGGAACTACGCGACGAACGTCAAGCTTTACCCCGCTGGCTATGACGAGGTCATGGCGGTCACGGCTACTCAGGTGGACGACAATCCAGCCGGGTTCACGAATTTCGGTGACTGGGTTGAGGTTGCAGCTCCGGGAGTTGACGTCTTCTCTACAATTTGGGATGACTCTTACGATTCTATGAGTGGAACTTCGATGGCTTGCCCCCACGTTGCTGGAGTGGCTGCCTTAATCTGGAGCCAATTCCCCAACGTGACCAGGGACTGGGTGAGAGCTCAGTTAAGGTTCACAGGAGTCGACTTGGGAGAACCAGGCTTTGACGAGTATTATGGCTATGGAAGAGTCAACGCAAGCGCAGCCGTAAACCTAGCTCCACAAGAACATGACCTTCTCATCTTCGACTGGAAAAAACCATCGCATATTCAACCAGGGGATACTGCGTCCTTCGAGGTTAGCGTGTTGAATTTTGGCGCAAACGACGAACAGGATGTTACGGTGAAGCTTCTGGTTAACGGAAACGAAACAGATTCGGCAACCATTAGCCTTTTGGCAAAAGGTGCGTCAACCACGGCGGGTCTTTCTTGGAGCCCCATTGTTGAAGGAACTTACAATGTTACTTTGCACTTAGTGCCAGTTCTGGGAGAGACTGTCACTAAAAACAATATAATCACAAAGATGATTTCAGCAAGATATGTCGTTGGGTTTGTCCTCTTCGATCAAACTAGATGCGACTCCATCACGTGGTACAGCAAGTGGGTGGCAAACCTCAATGACAGAGGCTACGTAGTTGACACCTATACTGTAGGCACAATCACCCCAGAAGCACTGGCGGACTATGACATCTTTGTCATTCCCCAGGCATGGTACAGCTATTCTTTGGATGAAACCCTAGCGATACAAAACTTCGTACTCGACGGGAATGGATTGTTAGTCATCGGTGACGATTCTCCTATGACCTACCAGGAAGTGACAAGCTTCGCTGGCATAGAGTGGAACTACTACTATGACTGGTGGGGGTTAACTAAAGACATCACTCCCCACCACATAACAGAGGGAGTGACCACAGCCTACTTTGAGTCTCCAAATTCCTACCTAATTATTTCGTCACCAGCTATAGACATCATCCGAGACGGTTATGGGAATAAGGACATCATGCTCGCCGCCTCGGAAGTCGAGGCTGGAAGGGTAATAG
>CAZPDY010000308.1:0-1790 GCA_964585455.1 uncultured Candidatus Bathyarchaeia archaeon
CTATGAACCTCTACACAGAAAACAGCAGAAAAACATCGTTAGCGCGTGGCTAAACCAGTCGATTCCAAACCCGACTGTTCCTAATCCTCGACAAATAAGAATTCGAGTTCTTCGCAAGGACTTCTCTCTTGCCAAAAAGCTGCGGCTTTTCTGGCTTCACCCTCATCTGCACGTCCTTCTCTTCCATAGCTCTCTGCTGAAGAATGCTGCGTATTTCTCGGCACAGGCGGACTCTCTCCTTCTGCGGAAGATTAAGCAAATCCAACTTACGCTTCTCACTTCTTTTCATAGGTCTCGCCTAAAACACATTTCTATCGCAAATATTAATAAAGCGCTTATTTCCAAAACCGACATATATCGGAAAGCAACACCAACTCGCCCAACATACCTAATAGGACGGTCTAGACTAGCGCAGAGCAGACAAAAACACAGGCGAGAATGCTAGAATTTCTCTACCTTAGCCGCTATCTCCTCAACATGCTTCGTAAACGGATGATCCGGCTCATCCCTAGCAAAAATCTTCGTTCCCCCAGCACGCAACACGTCACAGAAACACGGAATAACCTTCAACACGGGCAATGTATGCGTGTTCTCGAAACGATTGTAAACACCGTCCCGCTCCACTGGAGTGGACAAGAACTCGATGGGCACTTTGTTCATCAAGATAGCCGTCTTCTTCTCGAACAAATCATACAACTCATGCGTCATCCTCTTAGTCCCCTCAACATCAGACGCATCAATCGTACTCACCACAAGAACAACATCAGCACTCACAATCGCGTTAATAGACGAATACTGCAAACCCGGACTAGTATCGAACAGCAAGTAGTCTAATTCCATGTCGTTGAGAAGCGTATTCTTTAGCGACAACAACCTCCCCAACGCCCGCATCTCCCATTTACGGTCCTTCGAAGACATGTCCCGCAAGGCTTCAGTGGCAGGGTTCGCTAACCCCACCAATATCTGACCGTTGCACTTGCACTGTGGAGAATAATCAACCAAGACCTTGTTGATCTCACACGCCCCGTTCAAATAATCATTCAACCAATACTCAGAACCACCAAGCTTGAAGATGGATTGGAGGCTGGGCGCACGAAAATCTAAATCGAGAACACACACTCTCTTCCCCATCCTCGCATAAATAGCACCAAGGTTCACAGACAAAAGCGTCTTCCCAGTACCGCCCTTGTAACTGTGAACCGCTATGATCTTGCCCAAGCCTATCCCGCCTATCCCTCTTTGTTTTCTTTATTCTCGACGAAGAAGTACGCCTTACGCCCTTTCCTCTCCTTCCTCAGATACCCCATCAAAACAAGCTGATTCAAATATCCACTCTCGACTGCCCGCGCCCGCTTCGTCTGCTCCGCAACCTCCTCCGCTGTAGCATGACCAAGCTTACAGATGGTTACAGCCGTCTTGCGCAAGTGATCGGGCAACGACAAAAGAGTCATCACGTCCAAAGCCTCAGGTAAATCCTGAACCACAAAACCCTCCTTACCCCTCAGTCCCTGCCCCTGCTTCTGCAACTCAATAAAAACCTCCATCTTCTCATTCAACCTATCCAAACTCTCCCGAATCCTCTCCAACAACACAACAGAACCCTTGCCACGCACGCTATCCATCAACACACCAACCAAACAACTGACAAACACATCTACAATAGTGAAGGCGCGGGAGTCTATTAAATCTTACGACGCAATCTTACAGATTCAGAAGCTTGTCAGTTGGGTTTTCGGCTGGTTGCGTGTTGGAAAAAGGTTTGAAAGAAGGAGTGGAGAAGGGGCTATAGT
>CAZPDY010000309.1:0-1780 GCA_964585455.1 uncultured Candidatus Bathyarchaeia archaeon
GACCTCCCTTAGCTTCAGTCTTTCGTGAGGCTTGAGATGTCTATCATGGAATAGTGAGTGTCCTCTGCAAAAGTACACTCCTTCCAGAAGTTTTGCCTCGTTCCATATGGGCGGCTTTGAGCCTTTGATTGCTGGTAGCCACATGAGGTGTAACTCAAAGCATCTATCCCTGTTTTTCGTCTTATGCCTAACTCTGATCGACCTCACAGATTTAAACCCGAGCCTCTCCATTTCATTCTTCTTGAAGTATGGACCCCAGTAATTCTCCAAGGCTATTGTGGCAAAGCCAGAAGCTTCCTTTTCGCTCTCCATCATGTTCTTCAACAATTGTTTTCCAAACTTGTGCCCCTGAGCTTTCCTATGCACCCATACACAATTCATAACAACAATATTATCGCCAAGAATAGGAAGACCCGACCCCTCAGCAGGTGCGTACTCAATCGTGCCAACATGGTCTTCGTTGAAGAATAGTATCTTCTTGTGAAAGCCCTTTGGGAGCGCATGCCTCAAGTACTTATCACGGTAATCGTAGAAAGTGCCTCTCTTTCTTTGGAAGCGGCTTCCGTACGCATCTCTTCTAGCATGAAATAAGCATCTGTAAAGGTAACCCTCATATTCAGAGTTCAGGGTTGCATCTACGATCCGAGTTGCAAAGTTTACTTTCATCTCAAAACGCACCTTTCCAACCCAAAAGAGAGAGGTTTGTGGAAATGAAAGCCCCATTTGTTCAGAGCCATTTGCGGCTAGGTCAGCGTTTGAACTGGTGGATTTCTTCTTCTATCGCCTTCTTCACAGCCTCTTCAGAAGCAGGACCGAACATCTTGAGCTTGCCGTTGATCAAGGGGTCTGTGGTCCCGTATTTTCGCACTGTGTCCAGCGTTGCCTCGATTTCGACTATCTTAACCTTGTCGCCGAAGCTTTTGGCAACTTTCTTCACCAAATGGTACATGTAGGCGCTCACCGGACAGAAGAAGGCATTGAAGAGAGCTACCTCAACCTTCTCCTTCGAGGGGTTGTAGTTAATGTCCACGATTTTTACTTTGACATCTTTTTTGTTAAGGGGAAAGTACATGAGCTTTAACGGCGGATGTTCCTTGACTATCTTGAACCCTTGCTTCTGGAAGAGTTCATAGTGCATCCACTCCTTGAAGTCCGACGTGTCCACGAGTATGCCCTTATACCCCTGCTTTTTAAGGTCGTCTTTCACGTAGTCGAGCATCATCTTGCCGTACCCCTTGCGCATGTAGTCACGCAGGAGTTCGGTGCAATAGATGCAGGCAACTTTCGGCTCTGTCTCGTACGCGACGAGGGCATTTTCTGATGTTCCATAGTAGACGTGTCCTACGACTCTGTCGCCGTCGAGCAGATGGTAGCCTTCAACGTGCTTGCCTAGATTAGCTTTAAACCATTCTCTCGATTCTGGCAGAGACTCTGCCCAAGAAACTCCAGGCGGCACCTCCGTCATACAACAATAAGTTGCTCCCAAATCAGATAACGTTACTTTCTTGACTTGCATATGGGCTGCCTCTGTCTCTACTCTGCGTCTGCTGTCCTTTTAATCGTTGTGACAAAAACATGTGTTCATGGAAAATAAATAAGAAGTGTTATTACCTAGGCAAGAGCTTTGGGGCACCCTCTACTGATTCTGCGGATTCTCTTCAGTAGACGCCTTCACACCGTAATCAGGAAGAATATCCTCTGCACATCGCACTGCACGGACAGTGTAAGCCCCTACACCGACAAGCACGCCCAGAATTCCAGTTATCACAAACATTAGTGC
>CAZPDY010000310.1:0-1776 GCA_964585455.1 uncultured Candidatus Bathyarchaeia archaeon
CGCCACAACATTTGAAAAACGGTGATTGCCAAGATGGACGCTAAGAAAATTGCTTTCGTAACCATGATGGGTGCCCTCGGAAACGTCTTGTTCGCGTTTTCCGCCTATGCTGGACCCGTGGCGCCGGGAGTAGCCTTCGACTTTTCCCTCGTAACAACTTTTATCGCTGCTTTTTATGGAGGACCCGTAGTCGGTTTCGTCACGGGACTCTTTGTCGGCATATTTCCAGGCATCTACTTCGGTCCTTTGGGCAGTGGCTCATGGCTTGGTCTAATAGGGTTACCGATAGGCAAAGCATTAACAGGGTTAACTTGTGGCCTCTTAGCAAGAAAAACAAATTTGCAGGAAAAGAATCGTAGCTCACTCCTCGCCGTACCCGTCGTTCTCTTCTCTTACATCCCAGAATTCTTCTTCACGATCGCCTATTTTGTGACTCTTTTACCATATTTTATCGGAGGCGGAGGTACTAGCATACTCGTTTTCGTGCTTCCTAAGGCTTGGGTAGAAATCGTGGTTATGAGTGTTCTGATGGCAGCACTGGTTGGGAATCAGGGGTTCACGAATTTCATCGACAAGTTCTTCGCTGCCAAAAAACCCGCATAACATAGAAGCGCCGTCTTCACTCAGAGAGAATCGCCTTAATTTTCGCCTCTATATCCTTCGACCTTACTTGAATCATCCTGAGCAGTTCTCTGAATTCCCTGTCTTTCGGATATCTCTTGTAAGCCCCGTAGGTGCAGAAGCCCAAGCCCTCTAGCATGTCGCCCACTACGACGCCGAACAGAAAATCCCTCTTACTTTCCATACTGTCGAGGAGTCTCTTGTCCATCAGTCGATAGTAAGTGTTTTCCAGAGTGCTTCGGAGCAGTCTGTCGAGGGCTTTTTCCAGAGTCTCTTCGAGCTTCTTCTTCATCAGACCATCGCGCTTCTAGTCAAACTTTTCCTTCACAATCATCTTGCGGAATCTCTTCATGTGGTTGCAGTCTGACTTCATACGCTTGAGCTCTCTGGTCTCCATCTGAAGCTTAGCAACTTTTAAACGAATTTCTTCGAGTTTACCCATTTCAGGTCGGAGTGCAGTATGTTTTTGTCTTAAAAGCCATTATGAAAAGGAAATCAATATTCAGAGTAAGTAACTTTGTTTGCTTTGGGAATAAAAATTGTGTTATAGATTTTCTGAAAGAATAAATACCTACTCTTGGCGATTGCAGTTCCTTGAAAACAATGCAGAGTTGTTTAATAAGACTATATATACAAAATTTCACGCATATGAGTTCAAAAGAGCCTTCATGCAGCGTAGGCGTGTAGAATGGTTAAACATAGTTTCCTCAAGTAGTTTTCGTATCTCAGTGTATTTCTTCTGTTTCGATAATAATTGGATGTAGCTAAGCCTCCTAGATCGGCTCCCTCTTAGTCTTCGCCCTCTTCACGTTGTGGAGGAACCTGACGGCGTCTATCTCACCCTGCTTTCGAGACGTTGGTTCGTGGCTCAAGGACTCCACTAATCCGAGAATTTCACATCGGCAAGATAAAGCTGACCTGTGGACAGCTTCTGGTAGAGGGGAAAGGTGAGTGGAAGTTTTTCAGGCCTACTGGTTTGGGTTTCGAGAATCCGGGATAGGCTTGTCTAAGTTGTGGAGAACCTTCAGAAGTGTTCGTGCACTTTCACTTTCTCTGTTTAGATGGATAATCTTTAACCTTCCATAACGTTTGATTGTGACTATGTTCTCTTCCTCAAGAATCTTGAGGTTGCGTTTAATCTGGCTGTAAGTGCTG
>CAZPDY010000311.1:0-1769 GCA_964585455.1 uncultured Candidatus Bathyarchaeia archaeon
CTCATGGACAAAAAAGACAGAACGAAAGAAGAAGATGACAAGATGGTTCACGCAGCTCACGCTTCCCGCTACCACTGGGGCGAAATCGGCACGCCTTTAGAATTCGAACGGGGCGAATGGCAAATCTCCCGAGCATACGCAACCCTCAACCGACCCCAACAAGCACTCTACCACGCCAAACGATGCTTAGAAATCTGCCAAGCCAACAACATCAAAGACTTTGACATAGCCTTCGCCTACGAAGCAATAGCACGAGCCCACGCAAAAGCCGGACAAAAATCGGATTGCGAAAAATACCTCAAGTTGGCGAGAGAAGCGGGCGAACAAATCAAGGAAAAAGGGGACAAGGACTACTTATTCAGTGAACTCAAAACAATCAGCATGTAGAAGAGCCAGCAACAAACGTAGAGATTTCTCTCTGTGGTTCACCTAAACAGGCTTTCGGACTTTCATCTAAACCTTGAACAAAAAATATAAAGTAAACACCCGCTAAATGACTAACGAAGCCTGAAAAACAAGAAGGGAGTTTTAGGTTGCTCGGAAAAGAAAAGAAAGCAGACATCCGCGTACAAGGCACCGTAGCCATGGTCGCGGGAATCATAATACTAGCCGCCCTGTTCCTACCCTGGCTCGACCAAGGAAACACCATCTACACGCTAACACGCGTCAGGAACCCCGCCCTAGCCGCCATCCTAACCCTCATACTCCTCGCAATCCTAACAATTTTCGGGGGCGCCATACACATAGCAGGCTACAAGATTGGAATACAAATCACAACCATCGCCTCGGTCACAGCCTTCTTCATAACCATACTAGTGATAATTACCACCATCGCCAACGCAGACAATATCGAAGGAAGAACCCTAAACCTCCTAATCGGACCCTGGGTTGCGGCTGCAGGAGCGATTTTCGGCGCTATCAGCTCGAAGCTCGAACGAAAATAACCGAAGTCCCGAACAATCACTCGACCATACAGCCACGTGTAAATCTAAAATACCCACAAGCCAGCTAATACTAGGGGAAAGCCAATGAGTGGAAGCATGCGGGGCGAAGCACGGGAAAAAAAACCCAAGCCCCTAACCAAGAAAGAAAGAATGGAAAAGAGAAAGAAAAGAAAACTCGCTAGACAACAAAAACAAAGCATGTAGACAGCGAGCTATGCCTTCAAGTCCAGCGTAGCCTTCGTGACCTCTTCGTCAACGGGCTCCATACGGAAGCCCTTCTTCGTGCACAACCTGAACATCTTTAGGTTCGTCGCCATAACATCGCCACCAATGCTATCTAGTCCCATATCCCTGCCAACCTCGATTACGCAGTCCATCAGCCTCGACCCGAGGCCAAGACCCTGCCACCGGTCCCCAACCACGACCGCAAACTCTCCACGTTTCCCGTCTGGCTGCAGAATCAGCCTAGCCACGCCAATAATCCGCTTCTTCTCGCCATCAGCCACCTCAGCCACCACAGCGACTTCTCTATCGTAGTCGATATTACAGTACCTAGTCAGCATCTCATGAGTCACGTCTTTGAGTACCTGGAAGAACCGAAACCTCATCGTCTCCTCAGAAAAAGACTGAAAAAGCTCGCACAATAGCGCCTCGTCTTCAGGCTTTATCGGACGCAGAGCTACCGGCATCCCATCCCTAAGTTTCCAGCTTGCAACGTACTTTTTGGGGTACGGGGCGATTACAAGATGTTCGTGGGGCTCAACCTTGGCTAAAACTCGGTCAGTGTCTATCACTATGCGAGCGTCCACGGCTATGGCGTCGTTC
>CAZPDY010000312.1:0-1762 GCA_964585455.1 uncultured Candidatus Bathyarchaeia archaeon
GAGTTTTAGAGCGAGGCGAGAAGCTGGGCTTGAAGTAGAAAGGGCTAATTTTCTTCCGAAAACATAAATAACGTCCGAATATTAAAAGACTCTCCAAGGCTATTCCGAAAGTTGCCGAGGTAGCTCAGCCTGGGAGAGCACCCGGCTGAAGACCGGGTTGTCGCCGGTTCAAACCCGGCCCGCGGCACCACAACAGATTTTTGACATAACCCTCGGTCAGCTCTGTTCTGTTCAGCCCGCAAGTCTTATCTCTCCATGAGGCAACATAGCAACTTATGGCACGTCCGAATGGCAGAATAGCCGGGGTTCTCTTTTTGGCGGCTAGTGCCCAATTCATGTTGGGTCTCGTAGTTGCAGAAGCTTTGTATCCTAGCTACAGCGTTGCTGACGATTACATCAGCGACCTCGGCGTCGGACCTTCCTCAATGGTTTTCAACTCTTCCGCCTTCCTCTTAGGGTTGCTATCAATAATCGGAGCATACTTTCTACCGCGCACCATCGATTTTAGAGGTCTAACTTTCCTGCTCATTCTAATGGCTGTCGGCGCTATGGGCGTCGGAATCTTCACAAGCGCGTTCACTACGATTCACGGCGCTGTATCTTTGATGGCTTTCGGGTTCGGCGGTCTATCAGCCATAGCCTCGTTCAAAGTGTCGAAGCTGCCGCTGTCCGCGATCAGCGTGATATTGGGAGTGATGACACTTGGAGCGTTGACTCTCTTTGCAGCGGGCCTAGTGACGACGGGCTCTCTGACCAGCAGTGAACCACCAGCCAGCGAGTTCTTCTTGGGCATAGGTCCGGGCGGGATGGAACGCATGATAGTGTATCCAGCGCTCATTTGGCTCATTCTGTTCAGTGGTTACCTAATTGCACTCTCGGAGAAACGAGAAAACCCGAAATAGCCACAACTATGCTGTTTCACATGTTCTCCTTTATCATCTTAGCCAGCCGCTTGATGCCCTCGTCTATCTGTTCTTCCGTAGAGAACGAGAAGTTGATCCTCATCGTGTTCTGCCCCTTCCCATCACAGTGGAAAGCTGAGCCCACGACGTAGGCTACTTTGTTCTCTATGGCTTTGGGGAAAAGCTCGTTGGCGCTCATCTTCTTCGGCAGCTTCACCCAAAGGAACAGTCCTCCTTGGGGCTTGGACCACGTCACGCCTTTCGGCATATACTTCTGCAGAGCCTCTAACATGGCTTCCAGCTTCTTGCCATACAGTCTGCGGACGTTCTCAACTTGTTTGGCTAACAAGTCCCGTTTCAAGTATTCGGCGACTATGAGTTGAGTGTACGTGGGCGAGCACAGGTCCATGCCTTGTTTCACCACTACCATGCGGTCCATCCACTCGACGGGAGCTAGTATCCACGCCAGCCTCAAGCCTGGGCATAGTAGCTTGGAGAAAGTGCCCAACGCGATGACTTGGTTCTGCGTGTCCAAGCTGTAAATGGCTGGAACGGGTTCTCCCGTGTAGCGTAGGTCTCGGTACGGGCTGTCCTCCACCACGGGAATCTCATGCTCATAAGCCAATTCCAAGAGCTTCTTCCGCCTCTCCAGAGACATGGTTGCTCCTGAAGGGTTCTGGAAATCTGGCACGATGTAGACGAATTTTGGCTTCTTGCCCTTACTTGCCAGCTTCTTCAGCAGGTTCTCGAGCAAGTCCATTCTCATTCCTTCGTCGTCTTGTTGCACGCCGATGACGTTGGCTCTGTAAGCCGAGAACGCTTGGAGACCGCCGATGTAGGATGGCAATTCTGCTATGACG
>CAZPDY010000313.1:0-1762 GCA_964585455.1 uncultured Candidatus Bathyarchaeia archaeon
GACGTAGCCATCTTCGCCTTCCCTTATTCCGTAGCAGACCAACAATTTGACGGCGTCGTAGAGGAACACTTTGAAGTCTCCGTCCACGTCGCCTGGAAGAGTGACAACCACCCAGCCAATAACCCGACCACAGGAGAACAGAGTGTAGTTTCCTATCGGACAGTTGTCTGTTTCCCAAGTGAAGGATAGAGTAGCGCTTGCACCCGTCTGACCTATTGGGTTGAGAGTTACTGAGAATACGTTAATCACGGTAGAGTTGCCGTAAAGGATTAAGTCGACCGAGTTCTTCGTGAAATAGTCCAAGTTGTCAACGACGAATTCTATGTCTGTGCTGTATCCCCTGCCAACCACTGTCTTTGAACACTCCGCGTTTGCAGCACCGATTCCTGCTGAAGGTGGTATTGCCGTGACTCCGAATATTGATAGGTGGGGGCTCTCGCCGAAGACTAAGTTTTTTGATGTGTCGACTTGGGTCGTTATGTCTGTCCAGACGTGTAAGACGTCGCTCCAGAGCCAGATTTGGACGAACATCTCTCCTTCTGGCGGAATGATGCTATCGTCGTATTCTAGGCGGATGGTGATTGGTCCTGTTGAGCTTTCGCAAGTGATGTCGTAGTATTTCAGCACGGTCAAGCTTGGAGGCGGGTTCGGCGGGCTGGTTGGGTATCCTACGGTGACGTCTCCTTCTATGTCACCCTCTAAGCCTATGGCATGGGTGACTCCGAAAATCGACAAGTGGGGTGCCAACCCGTACACGATGTTCTCGTCTGTGTCGACGCTTGTAGTTATGTCAGTCCAAACTTCCGCGATGTCGTTCCACAGCCAGATTTTCATGGCTTGTTCATCCTCCAGCGTCATGCCCGTGGGGTCGTAGTCGAATTGGACGGTTACGTCGCCGCTGTAGATGGCTGTTGTTGTGATGTCGCAGCAGACGACTGAAGCGAATTCGGTTGAGGGCGGCGGGATTATGTCGAGAGTGGTGACGCCTGTTGAGTTTGTGCTGGCGAAGGTGAGTTGGGCGTCTTCAGCAGGTTTCACCACGACGTTTGTACCCGTCGGCGTTGAGACTCCAACGACTATTCCTCTGTCGAGGGTTCTGTGGGGCATGGGTTGGCATGCCGAGCCCAAGGCTCCGTAGCGGGCGAGTTTCGTGTTCCATAGGTTAAGTATCGAACCGCTTGGTTTAGTGGCGTTGAACGTTATCGTCGCCACGGTTGCGTTGCCGTTGATTTGCGTCTGATCTAATGAAACAAGGGAAACCCACACGAGACCTGTCGTCTGATTTGCTTCTTTCTTCACCTCGAAGGTGTAGGTTCCGAATATTTCGCTTACTGCTACGTCGAGCCACTCCAGTTTCGTGTTGTCATAGTTCAGTTTGAACTGGAGACCAGATAAGCTGGTGAGATTGTCCATTTTCACGTGAACAGTTAGGTTCTGGCCTACGAGGACGGGTGACTCTGGAGGCTCGACATATATAGCGGTGTCCGTTGGGAGTGCTGGTTCAGCGATTGCGAGTCTTGCCGATTCGCCCCAAGTGATGTTAAAGTCATCAGCTACAGTGACTACATCGAACAAGTCCACTTTGCAGTCGTCTTTGGCGATGTCACATCCAGACTCCCATTTTGCGGATGGTACGGAGTCACCTCTGGCTCCAAAAGCTTCTCCGACCATGGTAGCGTCCAAGGCGTCTACTGCCCAGCACCCTAGCTCCCAGTCGTAACGAAAGTCAACTTCTCCATCCGGCGGGGTTTCCATGAAGTAG
>CAZPDY010000314.1:0-1737 GCA_964585455.1 uncultured Candidatus Bathyarchaeia archaeon
AAGTCTTCTTCTTCGACGCGGGTTTCTATCCCTCCCATGTCAGCTCTGACACGCTTGTCATAACGTAGTGCGGCGTCGAGCATGCTTTTAGTCATTCCAACGACCTCCTCAACTTGGAGGCCGACGATTCTCTTGTCGTAGATTCCCCTTATTCTTGGGAAAGTTTTCTGTTGAGGAAGAGAGTTGTTGGGATCGGGGATGCTTGCCTTGGCGATGTGGTAGGCGCTTTCGACAGCCTCCTCAACCTTCTTCTCTTCCAGCTTGTCGACGTGGGAGAAGCCGAAGGCTCTGTCTTTTAGTACGCGGACTCCGACCCCGCCGATTTCCTGAACGGACTCGTTGGATACAGCGCCGTGCTCAATCTGCACCACGATACCATTCTGTTTTAATACGTAAGCTTCGGCTGCGTCAGCGCCGAGTTTTCGCGCATGGTTCACTGCTTTTTCTGCTATCGTCGAAGCTTCCATTTTTTACTCTCCTCCAAACAGCATTATACAGCGAATGGTCGGACCGCCCCCGTCGACCTTGGCTAGTTGAATCTTTCCACAGTGCCCTTTTCCGTCGAGGCTGAAATCCTTGTCCACAGCGTCCACGCTTTCCAGCACGTCGTAGGCGCTGCCCGAGATGGTTACTCCCCTGAAGGGTTCGCCTATCTCTCCGTCGTGGATTCTGTAGGCCTCTTGAACTCCGAACATAAACTCGGCGTTGCTGTCGGCTTGCCCACCGCCTGAAGCGAAGAGGAGAAGCCCGTCTTTTGTGTCTTCGATTATCTCTTCCCGAGTCCAGTCTCTTGGCTCGATGTACGTTGCCCTCATCCTAATAAGAGGTGCGTCGCGGTAGTTCCATGCTCTGCTGTTGCCAGTGGGCTCTACTTTGAATTTGGCGGCGGTTTCTCGACTGTGAAGGTAGCTCTTCAAAACTCCCTTGTCAATAATCACAGTTTTCCTGCCCGCTACGCCTTCGTCGTCGAAGGGAACCCAGCCGGCGCCCCACGTAATCGTTCCGTCGTCAACCAACGTCACCATGTCGCTCGCCACTTTTTTCCCGATTTTTCCGCTTGCCACAGTACCTGCGATGACAAAGTCCGCCTCGACCGTGTGACCTATTGCTTCGTGGCTTAGCATTCCTACGAGTTCAGGGTCTAAGACTGCAACGTGAGCTCCAGAAGGCGCAACTTTCGCTGACAGTAGTCTTATGGCTCTTTGGCAAGTCATCTCAGTTATTTTTCTGGGGTCTTTGGTCTTGAAGAGCTCCCATCCGCCTGTGCGGCATGCTCCGTCGTAGACTTCGGTCATTACGTCGCCTCTTTTGGCGATTACCATTATGATGAGGTCGGGTTTGACGTCGAAGAGGTAACAGTCAGAGCCCTCAGAATTTACATAGTGCTTTTCTACTAAGTTATCGGCGTATCTGACCGATGTTGATGCTACTTCTTTAGAGTATTCTCTTGCAATCCTGTCGAGTTCCAGCGCAAACTTGACCTTTTCCTCAAAAGAATGGTTTCTCGGGTCATCCTTCACTTCCGCAACTGCCTTCATCCTCGTCGCTTTTGCTGCTGCTAATTCGCTTTTCGAAGTCTTCGCAGAAGCCGAGCTCGCAGCAAGTCTTACAGCTTCTTCGACTTTTGTGAGGAGGGTCTTTCTGTCAAGCCTGCTCGTGACCGCAAACCCCCAGCTTCCCTCCTTTAATGCTCTTATCCCGTAGCCCTCCAATACGCCCGACGTGGCGCTGTCCAGC
>CAZPDY010000315.1:0-1729 GCA_964585455.1 uncultured Candidatus Bathyarchaeia archaeon
GGTGTAGCGCTAATCGAGACGACCGAACCAGCATCATACCAGCCATTACCTGGCGAGACTGTTCCAAAGTTAGTTGACATGGTCAAATAATATCGGCAGAGGTAGTGGGCAGTTGCTGCGTGATCTGCATCCATATGAACGGTTATGGGGTTGTTGCCGATCCCCTGAGAGGCGCCATCGACGTCCCAATAGCTGAAACTGTATTGAACTCCCGTTGAAACTGGAACCGTCGTGGGTGCGGTCAGTACCACATCTGCTCCGTTTGAATACCAGCCTTGCCCTGAAATTGTTGTAACTCCGAACGGGTCGGTTTGGACAGTAAGATAGCGGTTACAGGGACCGATGGATAAAACCATATCGTTATAGTCCTTATCGGCTCCTGAACCCCACTGGTTTTCAAAACCTATTAAATACATACCGGGCGAGTCGAGGTTCTGGTACACTTTTGCGTGCTGCTGTCCATCTCCGTTCCTAGATGTTTGGGTGAAATACCTGTGATTTTCTGCGGCAACGTACATTGACAAACCGAACGTGTAGGAGTATGTAAAAGTCTTAGTCACAGGCGGAATAACATATCCGTAGTTTCCATCGGATCCGGAGAAGATCAGGAAATAAGTGCTTGTGCCCGTGCGATAGTAGCTGAGCGTGTTGGTGTCATGGTATGATCCGTACTCAGCAAGAAGTTTCACCTCATACGTGCCAGGCGAGAAAGTCTGAGTAGACGAGAGGGCAATATTCGTGTAACCCAAGGTATTCAGAATTGTCACCAATGAGGGCTCTGCTATAGGCTCCTCTGCTCTTGTTGGAGCAGTAAAAGACAGGAATAAAGAAATAACTGCAATAGCCATCACAACTACTAACACGGTAGTACGAAACCTCAAGTTCTCCTTCTCTCCTCGGCACTATTATCGTAGCTTTCCAAGCCATTTAAGGCTTATGGAAGTAATTTCTAGTTGTCCGTGTGTTTGTATAGAAAATTCACGTGGGAAACCCTTTATTGTTATAGTAATTGCTGTCGGGTTTTGAGGTGAATCAGAGATGGTTAATAGTCAAGTTAACATATCTAGTCAGTCTAACCGTACTTAATGGTGGTTGGAGCATTGAGGGTGGAACGGCGTTTCGTAAAGGAGAAGGAAGCGAAGATACTTCTCACAGAGTTTTCGGGGCGGACGGGTTCGCAGCCCAAGCGGTTGCCCGACTTGAAGCCGCCTCTTGAGGTGGCGAGGGTAGATAATGTGGACGTGTTTTTTGCGGGTGGGAAGCCATTGTTTGCAAGGGTTGAGGGGAGGTTATTCCCGACGCTCGTGAGGGATGAGTTGTTATTGGGTCTGGCGAGGGCTACAGTGAACATGGGGGCTGTGCCGTTTGTGTGCAATGGGGCGGACGTTATGGCTCCGGGCATCGTGGGCTTTGAGGGAAAATTTAAGGTGGGGGATTTTGTGGTGGTCGTGGATGAACGTCACCACAGACCCATAGCCATTGCCGAGGCACTTTTTGACAGCGGCGAGGCGGAGAAGCTTGGGCAGGGGAAGGTGTTGAAGAACGTGCATTACGTGGGGGATAAGGTGTGGAAGGCAGTGAAACAACTTTAGGCTCTAGAGATTTTTTGTCAATAACCTTACCCCTACCCTTAACTTCCAACATTCCTAATAGGACGGTCTAGACTAAGCACAGAGAAAACCCAAAACACACTCTTTAGAGTTTAACCCTCTCAGGACCAGCATAGACA
>CAZPDY010000316.1:0-1712 GCA_964585455.1 uncultured Candidatus Bathyarchaeia archaeon
CCACCATCCTCGGCGGACCATCGAAAACCGTGCACTTGCTGTCTTTCAAGCCTACTGGCATGAGAGGTCCCCAATGACTGCCCCGCATCCACCCTTCGACAAAATACGTGTGAAGGAATGGCACAAGGACTTCGCCAACGGCAGGCAACCCATGCTGCGCTCTCACGATAGCAACGGGGTCGTCCTTCCCAACATATTTACCAGCGATGAGCGACAGTTTAGTGGTGCTCGTTGAGGCGCACACGAGGTTATCGCTCGCTCGCCAGACACGGGAAAGAGTGTAGCGCGTGCTCGTGCCGAGGAGGGCAAGCATCTCATACATTTCTTCAGGAGATTTCAAGACTACTTTCTTGTTTTCTTTCGCGTCTAAGACTTCAAACTTGAAGCCTCCACTCATGTTGGGGTCTATGACGAGTCCAGCCGTGTTCATGGGGTCGGCGAATATGCGAAATATGGGATAGTTGAATGAGCCTGCTGAAGTCTTGTCGGCTGCAAACACCACAATTGGGTCTGAGCCTCTCTCCTCGATTTCCATCTCTGCCACGCCTGGACCCATCCCGCGAATGTTGCCGCTGAAAGCTGTTTTAAGCAAGTCTTGTCCAGCGCCGTAAAGCTTCAGTTCTTTGGCTTTCTCAGCAGCTTTCTGGAAGACGTTCCAAGCTAGTGCGTGGATTTCCTTGCTTCTTTCGCCCTTTTCGTGAACCATGAGGAGTTCCAAGTCGTCTCCTGCGTTGAACACGTAGAAGCTGTTGACGAGTCCTTCGTTCTTCGCTTTCTCAAGGTTGTTCCTACCTATCTCAAGCAGTATATCAGGCACAATGTGGTGTCCTACTAGAGATCCTACGTCGCATTTAATAATCGATATCGTAGTTTTCATAGACGTCCCCATTTCTCCAGATTTACCTACTCTCTTCCTTACTTCTTAAAGACTTTTCTGGAAAAGCATCGATTTGTCAAGCTAACTTTTTAATTCGCAGCTTAACATAAATGTGGGGACAAATCTATGGGAAAGCCTGCGATAGTCTCTGCAAAGATTCCAGAAGAAATCTACCGAGAATTCGCTCTACGCATACCCAAGGGCGAAAGAAGCGCCTTCATCAGGAACGCGAGGATCGAAAAATTGCAGCAAGTTCCCCGACCCGACAAGATTCTGGGACTGGAAGGACGAGTAAGCAAACTGGAAGAGGACTTTTCTGAAATCAAGAAATACCTCGCAAAACTCGAAGTGCTCACCTATGAAAAAGGAGCCATCAACCCTCACACCTTCTGCATCGACGAAACAGACCACAAGATCATAGACTACCTCCTACACTACAAGGGCGCAACAACCCCCGAACTAGCCGAATTCCTAAAAACAAACCGATGGCTAACCCTTAACAGGCTGCGAAGAATCCAGAAAACGTCCAAAAAACAGCTCGGAAAGCCAGTATTACAATATTTCCAGGGCGAGAAGAGGGGAAAGAAGAAGGCATGGTGGCTGAACGAAGAACTCCTAGAACCTGAAGAGACATAACAGCTTTATCCCCATCTGAACGATTCTGCGGTGAGGGCCCGTAGCCCAGTCAGGATTAAGGCACCGAACCACGAAAATGGTGTGTAAGCCTCCGGAGCCGGAGAACCGGGGTTCAAATCCCCGCGGGCCCGCCAATCATTCTCTAAACAAGTGAGTTTTATGGGTATTCTTGTCCGTAGCGGCTGCACAGGATGACTGC
>CAZPDY010000317.1:0-1707 GCA_964585455.1 uncultured Candidatus Bathyarchaeia archaeon
CGACGTCCCCTTCAACTTCTCAGTAATCGTCCCCAAAATCTTACCAATCGCCTCATTCACCTGCTCCACCGTACCCTCCACCTCAAACTCCACGTTACCCACTCTCATCTTAACCTTAATCGGTGGCTGTTGGGGTTGCTCTGTCATCGTATCGCCTTATTGTATATTGTATTGTGCAACTTGTACATGCGCAATACTTATATACTCACCAACATCCATATACTGCCTATTGGTGAATTCAATTGATTCAACAAACACAATATACACCAACAACACCCAAATATAACTTTCCACCCACCCTCAACCCCGCCCTCCCCCAATGCATGATAGAACTCAGCATAACATACCTAAAGGGTCATACCCACCCACAGCTCTCCGCAACCAAACACCCAGACCATCCACCCTCAGAGACAACGCTCATCCAACTAAAACCCAACCCCACAAAAACCCCCATAGTCGCCATAGACGTCTCGAGCATAAGACTAGGCGAAACCCAGACTGGCACCCTCCTCGCCGTAAGAGGCGCAATAGTCTGGAGACAGGCAAGCCGCTACCGTTACCTACGTTTAGGACCCTTCCCCTTCCACATAACCGAAAAAAACCAAAGAGAAGTCTTCAACCTCTTCCGCACGCCTCAAAAGGCAATATACCGACAAGAATTCATGCTGGACATACTCCACGTCCAGACAAAGCTAACAACCCTCCTCGAACGGTGGATACAAGCATCCGTCAACCAAACAACCAGCGACAGTCTAATCCTCTGGGACGGCAGCCTAACCGCAGGCACACCCGAAACCCCCACCCAAGCCATGGAGCACACGTTGAAAGAAGCCCGCGAGAACCAGAACACCATACTGGCATTCTCGAAGATGACACGGCTACTCTTCGACGGTCAACGCATCACAGACCTCGTCTGGAAACACCTCCCTCCGTGCCTGCTCAGAGGAGAAAACCATCCGATACACGTGGGCTCATTGAAATCTTTGGGCAACGTGTACGTGGCGAGGCTCAGTGGAGGCAGCTGTGCATTCCGACTAGACGTGGATAAAGAGTTGTCGCAAGCAGAGGCAGTCGACGCAGTTCAAAAACTAATCGGAAACGACACCGTCCAACAGAGCTACCCAGAAACCCTCCGCTTAGCACATATATACTCAACCTTCACCGCAAATGAAGTCTTAGGTATGCAACGCTGCATCGCAAAGGAAAGTAACTTAAAAATCGTAACGAGACCAAACGTGCGTCGCTTGCTTTTTGGTTGTTTCGGCAAGGGACCGGAAGGGTAGCAGACATGCGGCTCTACAAGAAAGAAGGAGCCACGATATACATCCTAAGTTTTCCGGGCGAAGAAGTGGAAAAAGGCGACTACTTAGTGGTTGAGGATTCTCAAACTGGAAAGAGCCTAATCGTCCAAGTTATAGACGTGCAGTACGCCAACGTTCCAGGCATTCTGGAAGAGTTGCTCCGAGACTGCGACGGTGAGGGCAGTGCTCTTGTTGAAGGGGAGGACGTGGACCCCTTCGAAGTAGCCACTCACATCGCGTACATTCAGGATGCACGGTTGTTGCTCTGCAAGATTCGTGCCACAAACAACAACGGCGACTTGGTTTCCTCTAGTTCTTGGCTTCCCCTTCGTTCTCGCGCGATAATCAAGAAGCTTCCTGTCGATGGACTGTTTGCTCAAGCAAAGATAGACGGAGGATACTCGAC
>CAZPDY010000318.1:0-1696 GCA_964585455.1 uncultured Candidatus Bathyarchaeia archaeon
GCCGTCAGCAGTTCCTGCTTGACCCTCACGGTCTTCCACTTCGTCATCTCAACTCACCTCCAACGTCATTCTTTCTGCATTTTCAAACGTGGTTACTCGGGCTGAATCTTCACGATCCACCGAGACGTGTCAGCGTTCAGCACGAACGGGTCTTCCAACACGGTCTCGTTCACCGCAACGATCTTTCCACTTATGGGTGCGTACAGGTCGTACGTGAACCACCATGATTCTGCCACTCCGAAGGGCTCGCCGTCGACAACCTTTGCGCCTGCCGAGTCGGTGCGGATGTTGACTATCTGTGTGAGCTGCTTCTGGAAGTCCTCAGTCACACCCACCTCAACTATCCCGTCAGGAGTGACTCTAGCCCAAACGCCCTCAGTCGTCTGCACCAACTGTCCCAGCTGTGGGATTCGGGCGGCTCTGTCGCGTTCTAAGTACTCGTTCACTCTTTGCTTCGCCAGAGTTTGCAGTCGTTGCTGAATCGCTTCCGAGACGAACTCAGATAGACCCTTGTAGCCGCTTTTCTCCAGTTCTTTCTTTATCTCCTCTATCAGTTCTTGTTTCACTTTTACTCCCATCCATTTGCTCATACTTTCTCACTCTCCTATTTTGCTCTGAGTGTACATATAGCCAACCAAAAATATATATCTCATGCTCTTAGTATAAACACTAATAATTACAGTATATACCAAATCTCCCATACCCCACCTAATAGGACGGTCTAGACTAAGCGCAGAGAACACGAAAACCCAAGCCTGCAAACACCCACTCCAACAGGCTAACAGCCCTAAAAACGGAAAACTCCTTAAGAAACACACCAACATTCTAACTAAAGAACCTCAAAGCGTGGAGAAGATGCCCACAATCAAGGTCACCCTCCTAACGGGCAGGACAATCGACCAAGGCACGACGAAAGAACACAGCAAACTCTCAGAAGAGTACCGTCAGAACGTCGCAACATGCGAAATAGACCCCGACGACCTAAAAGAACTGGGCATAAAAGAAAACACCAACATCAAAATATCAACAAACCATAGCGCAGTAGTAGTGAAAGCCAAAGAATCGAAAAGAGCCCCCCACCCGAAAATCGTTTACATGCCCTACGGAATCTGGGCAAACATCATCGCCAACCCCAAAACACACGGAACGGGCATGCCCTCCTTCAAAGGAATCACGGCAGAAATACAGCCTGCGCCAACAGAAAACGTCCTCACAGTTCCTCAGCTCCTAGAACAGACCTTCAAGAAGGAATAACAAATGCCAACAATCAAGAACGTCACCTGCCCAATCTGCGGAACCCTCTGCGACGACCTCGAACTAACAGTCAAGAAGAACATCATAATAGACGTGAAAAACGCGTGTGCAATCAGCGAAGCAAAATTCATGGACTTCGCCAACCCCGCACACCGAAACCTGAAGCCTCTCGTCAGAAAGAACGGCGAATTAACCGAGACTTCTTTTGACGAAGCGGTGAAGAAGAGTGCCCAGATTCTCGCCGACGCGTCTTACCCAATCCTTTATGGCTGGAGCTGCACGAACTGCGAAGCAATACGAGTGGGGATAGAATTAGCTGAAGAAGTCGGAGGAGTCATAGACAACACTTCCACAGTCTGCCACGGACCCTCAATCCTCAGCATCCAAAACGTTGGCATATCCACGTGCACCTTGGGGCAGATCAGCCACCGCGCTGACCTCA
>CAZPDY010000319.1:0-1692 GCA_964585455.1 uncultured Candidatus Bathyarchaeia archaeon
GTCACGGTCCTGGTGTTCATGCCCCAACTGGCGATTCAAATCCTGTTTTTAGCGGCTTACTCCTTCGCGCTTTTCCTCTTTACTTACGTCGTTACAGAAAAGTGGTACATCGCCCTTCTGTCTCCGGCTGTCTTCGTGGCACTCTACTTTAGCCTCTGGAACCTGCTCCTGCTCAACGTTTTCGCGATAGTCTTCGCCGTGTTCGTCACAGTTTACCTGGGCGGCCTGTTCTCGTGGAAGACAGTCATGGTCTTCGCTGCCCTCATCACCGCCATGGACTTCGTCCAAGTCTTCGGGACTGGGTTCATGGGTGCCTCCGCCCAGAAGCTGTTGGACCTGAAGTTGCCCATAATGATATTGGTTCCCACGTTTCCCGTTGAGATTTAGGGGTTCTTGGGGTTGGGGTTAGGTGATGTGTTTTTGACTGGTTTGCTTGCCATTCAAACGGCTCAGAAGTATGGTAGGAGAGCAGGCTTCGTCTCAGCAGTCGCGGTGGGGTTTGCGTTTTTTGTTTTCGAATTCATCGTGTTTTCTTACGCGTATGCTGGGTTCTTCCCCGCTACTATCGTGGTGGTGGGTGGGTGGCTTCTCGGCTTAGCCGTAAGCAAGCTTCTTGGACGAAAACCTGCTTCGTAACCTTTATAACTTGATGCTCGCATTGAAACAGAAGCGAGTGGTTAACATGGGGCATAGAAAGGTAAATGCTCCGAGACGCGGTTCCTTGGCTTATCTGCCTAGGGGACGAGCCGCTCGTGAAACTTGCAGGATTCGTTACTGGCCCCCCGTGTCTGGGGGACCTAAGCTTCTGGGCTTTGTGGGATACAAAGCTGGAATGACTCATCTTTTTTACGTGGACGACCGTCCAAACTCTCCGACTTTCGGGAAGGAAGTGAACGAAGCCGTCACGGTGGTTGAGGTTCCGCCGATTCTGGTGTGCGGAATACGCGCTTATGCTCATGCCGTTGAGGGTTTGAGAGTGTTTTCTGAGGTTTGGGTGAAGGAGCCCCCGAAGGATTTGGAGCGGGTTTTCACTTTGCCCGAGAGCTTTGAGCCCGAGAATGGTTTGAAGAAGATGGAGGAGGGCTTGGGGGGCATCGTTGAGTTTCGTTTGTTGGTGGTTTCTCAGCCGCGGTTGGCGGGGGTTTCGAAGAAGAAGCCCGCGCTCGTGGAGATTAAAGTCGACGGGGCATCGGTTAAAGAGTTGTTTGATTACTCGAAGGGGTTGTTGGGCAAGACGGTTGGGGTTACGGACGTTTTCAAGGAGGGAGGGTTCGTGGATGCGGCGTCGGTTTCGAAGGGGAAAGGTTGGCAGGGTCCTATCAAGCGGTGGGGCGTCAGGATTCGCCAGCGAAAGTCGAGGAAAACTGTGCGCGGTGTTTCTTGTTTGGGTCCTTGGAACCCGCATCGGGTTCTGTACACTGTTCCTCGAGGGGGGCAGATGGGTTATCACCAGCGGACTGAGTATAACAAGCGGATTCTGAAGGTCGGAGTGGACGGTCGGGAGGTTACGCCTGACGGGGGTTTCCTCAGGTACGGTGTCGTGAAGGGGTCGTTCCTTCTGCTTGCGGGTAGTGTGCCTGGTCATGCGAAACGGTTGATTCGATTGCGTGTTCCTGCTCGTCTGCCGAGTAGGATGCCTGCTGAGGCTCCTAAGGTCGTGGCTGTTTCTCTGGCGTCGAAGCAGGGTTAATG
>CAZPDY010000320.1:0-1690 GCA_964585455.1 uncultured Candidatus Bathyarchaeia archaeon
CCTTGGAACCTCAATTGTCGGGATGCTTATTGCGGGCGAAGATGGTACGGCAACTGTGGGGACGGTTACTGTTGGAACGGAGACTCCGGGCACTTCAACTTTGGGAATACTGATTTTGACGGCTGGGACGGCGTAGCGTTTTGGGCTGAACCATCCTGTGCGCACTTCAGCGCTGATCAAAACGGCTGGAGCCTCTGCAAACGTGCGCTTAAAAGAAACATGATACCACTTTTGTTCTTCAAGGTAGACTCGCCCGTACTCAAAGGGGAATTCTGGCATGCCTGGGGCTTGTGGAAGAATCTGTCTGATTATCCTCTCAATCTCTTCTGTTAGTGGAGCTTCAAGTGCTCTTGGAACAGCCATCCTACTTCCACCAACCTTTGGATTTCCCGTAAGAGTAAGTGACCACACCTGCTTCGATGGCTAGCGGCACGGCAGCCGCAACCACAGCCAAACTGAGGAAGCTTGACGTGATCTTCTCTTCTGCGGTGAGCTTCTCTCCGCGAAGGACTTTCGCTACGGCTTTTCCAAGGTAAGAGAATACGTCCATTCAAATCGCCTGGTCTGTTTGATTACCATCCATGTATCCCTATATGTTACCTTATTTTTAAGTCTTTATCCCGAACAAGCGCTGCGAAAAACAAGTTCACGAGCAAAGCTTCAAAATGACATTGGCGAAACCAACACTCAATGCGATGGCTCCGCCGATTATTAGAAGAATGCCCCACATGTAATGGTGTGGGCGTGAAAGGTCGCCAAAGTCCCTCACATCGTCAAAGAGGAGCGTGACACCAGAGACTAAGCCGGCAGCTCCGCATACTAATAGTGGCCACTGCCCAGCCAAGGCTTCAAACAGCTTTTCGTTTTGAGACTTGCTTCTTGGTTGCATTTCAGCAACGCCTTTGGTTTCTTTGAGCCCGCTCAAGTTCTGCAATCAGTTTCGGCGCATTATACTTGAGGAACTTCTGGATTGACTGAGCGGGGTCCATTTCGTTCAGTCCGTGGAGCAGTCCGTCGATGATTATGAGGAATGGGTACTTGTGAAAGTGTGGATGCAGTAGGTGATCGATTGTTCTGTTGACTGGTCCTTGTAGCTCTTTCCGCACGGTTTTGATAAGGTCGTCAATATTGCTGTCTTCCTGTTTTCTACGTGATTCTGGCATAGGGATCTCCTAGAAGCTCGAAGCCTTCCATGTTGTTCTTCACAGCCATGGCGTAAAAGTCACCGTTAGGCCACTGTTCCAAGTTGGCTTCGTAGAGGGCTTTCAGCTCGGCGCATTTAGCCAGATAGGCTTGGGAAGCCTCGCGGACGGTTTTGCCCTCAGCGAGAGCCACAGGGATTGTGAGGAAAGTGTCGGTCAGGTCTTCAAGGTAGTTTCTTTCAACTGCGGGCAAGGCGACGTACACGTCGACTTTCCATCCCATGTATGCGCGGGCAGGCGCTCCCTTTCCGAGTTTTTGGCTGGTTCTGCAGGCAACAGCGTAACACAGCTTGTTTTGCAGCATTCCCGAGTTGAGGAGATCTACTAAAGGCCATATGATCCCACCTGCAGTGAGTGAGCCGAACCATTTGTCTAGTGTTCCGTGTCCAGCGTAGACTATGAAGTTGGCTGGGTTTATCAGCTGTTGAAGCGTGAATAAGAGGCGGTTTGCTTTCCAGAGGTCAAATCTGAAGACTTCAAAGCCCTTT
>CAZPDY010000321.1:0-1684 GCA_964585455.1 uncultured Candidatus Bathyarchaeia archaeon
GGCATGCAAAACTATGACCCCAACGTAGACATAGACGGCGACGGGCAGATCTTTATTTTTGACGCTGTGATCTTGGGCGTCCGCTACGGACAAAAATACCCCTAAACTGGCATATCACCTTATATGGATCCTTTGTTCATGTCTTGGAGTTTTTGCCCTCTTTCTTCCTGAAGAGAACGTACGCTAAGCCCTCGAAACCAACCAATGATAACACGGCGATAAGTAGGTCGAACTCGTTTTTCGCGATCGCAACCCATGCTATGAACAAGCCAATCCCCAGGATGGCAAACAAAATCGAAACAGCAAGATAGACCCTGGTTTCCGTCATGCTTTGTACTTGTTAGCTTAAACCCTATTTCTTCTTTTCGGGTTCGCCAAAAATGTACATAAGGATCCTCAAGGAATCTTTGGATAGCATCTGGAACTCTATCCCTCTCTTCTTGTTCGCGAATTCGCGGACGCCTCTATGCGCGCTTGTGACAACAGCTAGGGTAACGGCGATGACCCCGCCACCTTTATCATTTTGAAGTTACATAGATGTGCGTCGCAAAACTTGGCTTTCATCATCATTGAGAGCATCGTGGAGAGTACTGCTCTATTATCATTAGAGATTCCTGTTGCTGCCTCTTCAACAACAAATCTATGACGCTTCTTCCTATTGCTGCACATTCGCCAACTAACGTAGTTAAGTTAGGAAAACCGAGCCTCATCGACTGTGATCAATCCAAGTCTCTGAGAGCCACCGAGCATCATTAGGTGGTCTTTAGATATAATCTGTGATTTCATCTTCTCCCGAACTGCTAGTGTCTATTGCGAAGGCGATTGGCCGACGAATTTGAAGCCGTTGCCAGCCACGTCGAAGAACACAAACTCGTATGTCTGATTATGCTCATATGGAAAATACACTCTAAGCAGAGCTGTTTCGCCGTCAATCAACGTCAAGTCCTCTGGATACGCGTCGACCCGTGTACCGTTGACCTCTACATGACTCAGCGCGATGTGACCATTTGTTCCTTGGTGGAACTTCAAGGTGAGATAGAACTCAGCTCGTGCCTGCTTTACGCTCCAACCAACGTTACTGACAAAGATGCTCCAGCCAGGAAACCCGAAATAGAGAGGCTGAAGAAAGACTATCCAATAGACGCATATTGAGGCCGCCAATACGCCAGCACAAATTAGGGCAGCGACGACCACATGTTTCCTATTCAACGGCGTTACCTAAGAGTAGAAAGGAGGAAGCCTAGGTAAACAAGCTTTATGAATCAGCAATACATCCTGCGCGCGCAACCTACTGAATTAGGTTTGTTCTGCATTTTGGGCATTGCCACTTGCTGTTTATGGCGCAGAGCATGCAGACTCGCTGCTTGCAGGTTGGGCATTCGTAGCTTATGACGACTTCTTTCTTGCAGACGTTGCATTCTTTGAGGATGGCGTTGGCCTTGGCTGACATGGAGTGCGCCTCTTAGCGTGTGGAAGGCTTTGCGGTTCCAGTCAGGGAGAAGGGAAGGCTCCTGTGGGCTTTGTCTCCTTGCTCCGGGACTTGGGTGAACCGCAAGCGAGAAAGAGCTAAGCGGGCTGCGTATTTAACGGGAGTGCAGCAAAGCACTGAAGGAATAGGGGAGAGGTGAGTGAAAGCTTTCTCTCATTGATCCTTGGGAAACGCTAGTCTCTTCCTTTCGAGAAC
>CAZPDY010000322.1:0-1666 GCA_964585455.1 uncultured Candidatus Bathyarchaeia archaeon
TGACTACTTCGCTCGGTTTTTCTCCGCAGTCGCCTTCTATCTCAAAGATGTCCTTTAGCAGGCGTCTGCGGTTTCCTTCCCAAAGCTGAAGGGCAGAGATTTGTTCCAGTGACTTTCCAGCGAAAACGTCTGGGGAAACACATTCTGCGTTGACGGGTACGGTTAACTCCTTCTTGAGACGTAGGGTGACAGTCATCTTTCTACACCTTCGCTTGTACAGGAATCGGGCTTGCCGCCGCTAAGTGATGGTCGGGCACGAGGTAGTTCTCATACTTGACAGTGTAGTATTCTTCGAAGACCTTCTGCAGCTCTGGCTCGACCTCTAAGAGGCTCGGGGACGCCTTCACGTTGACCCAGTAGGTTCTTCCACCAACAGATTTGACGATTTCACCGTTTTTCACCACGATTTCTCCGTCTTTTATGGTGTAGGCAGCGCCTTGGAATGCCCGTCTAGTCGCCGTAGGATGCTCTGCCAAATCCGTTTTCTCTGGGTTTAAGTCGTAGATGGCTATGTCTGCGTCTGCTCCGACACCTAAGTGTCCCTTGTTCTTCAAGCCCAAAGCTTTTGCTTGACCCGCCCGAGTGGCTATCGCGGTTTCGTAGAGCGTGTACTCCCTATCCAATGAGGAAAGCAGAGCCTTGCGCCTTGCCCTTCTGCTAATCTTCTTCATAACCTCATCCCGAGCCTTTCTGCTCATGAGCCACGAGATAATCTTCGGATAAGCTGTGAAAGGTCCAGCGTTCGGATGGTCTGTCGTCAGGAATATTTTCCAAGGGTCTCTTATCTGGAGAGCGAGTTCCAACCCGATTGTCCACTGGACCGCGTGGACGAAGCTCTTTCGCTTGTAGTGGAAGGGCACTATTCCCGAGCCAGTTTCGGCTTCCACGTCGTTGTTCACCCATTTGTTGCCCGTTAATTGATTGAGGATGAATTGGAAGGGTCCGTCGGCTGTCATCGTCGTCGTGTCCGTGAAAACGATTTGTCCCATGTCTAGTGTGATGTGGCTGTGAGAGTTCACGTAGCCAGCGATTTCTTCTGAAGCGGATTTGAACGTGCGCCAGTCTTCGCCCGCGAAGGCGCTGAACTGACAATGAGTCAAATGCATTACGGGTTTTCCATCGGTTGCCAGGTCTTCAACGCACTTCATAGTTTCTAACGTGGTGGTATAGTTGCCTGGTTTCCCAAGGTTGTTCGTGTGCACGTGGATGGTGTGAGGCATGTTGAGGAGCTGATTTACCCTGCACAGTCCTCGGATTATTTCGCGGGGAGTTATGTCAAAGTTCGGTACGGGATCGTCTATGTCGCGCACATTTCTGCCAAAACCCCATGCTTCCAGCCCTCCTGGGTTGACGAGTTTGATGGCATATCCCTTCGTTGCGTTCATTAGCCAAGCCACGTAAGCGGCGCATTCCTCGTAATCCTTTGCTCTCAGATGCTCCAGAACGAACCAGTTGCTGCCCAGAAGAGGGTACGAGCCCTTGTCCACCATGGGTGTGTCGTTCAGTTCTTCATGCGTGTGTTTAGCCTTCAGCGGCGGCATCGCCGGGTCCATCACTGTAGTCCAGCCCATCTTTGAGTAACGGTAGCCAGTAGTGAAGGTTGAGGGGATGGAGTAGCCCACTCCAGAGCGTGTTCTGGCGGTCTTAGGCTCCACATCTTTATAGC
>CAZPDY010000323.1:0-1665 GCA_964585455.1 uncultured Candidatus Bathyarchaeia archaeon
AGCCTTCAGGACGGAAGGGGCATGCGGCTCTTCTGCCACCGCCATACGCTGCGGAATCTTCGCTGTGCTCTCGGGTCTCGCAGACGTCGTCTTGGTCGGCGGCACTGAAAAAATGACACACAGGGCTACAGCGGACGTCACTGAGTACCTTGCCATGGCATGCGACTTCCCCTTCGAACAATGGAACGGCTTAACCTTCCCAGGGCTTTTTGCCATGGTTGCCACGGCTCACATGCACGAGTACGGCACGACGGAAGAACAGATGGCTCTCGTGGCAGTTAAGAACCATCATCACGGCGCCATGAACCCAAAGGCACACATGCAGAAAGAGATAACGTTGGAGCAAGCCTTGTCCTCGCGGTTCGTGGCTTGGCCCCTCAAACTCTTCGATTGCTCGCTCATAACCGACGGCGCCAGCTGCCTAATCCTGACTAAGCCAGAGCTCGCCAAACGATTCACCGACACACCCGTCCACATAATCGGCTCGGGGCAGGCGAGCGACACCATCGGACTGTACGAGAGGAAAGAACTCACAACCCTTAAAGTCGGAAGGCTCGCAGCGCAAGAAGCGTACAGAATGGCTGGCGTTAACCCCTCCGACGTAGACGTCGCAGAAGTCCACGACTGCTTCACCATCGCAGAGATAGTAGCATACGAAGACCTCGGCTTCTGCAAGCCAGGAGACGGGGGACGCTTCATAAAGGAGGGACAGAGCCAGATCGGAGGCAAAGTAGCCGTATGCACCAGCGGCGGGTTAAAGTCGAAAGGGCATCCGGTGGGCGCCACGGGCACCGCTCAGGCGTATGAGATTTACCTTCAGTTGACCGAGCAAGCAGAGAAGAGGCAGGTTAAAGGAGCCGAAGTAGGCTTAACGCACAACGTGGGCGGCTTGGGTGCAACGGGCGTCGTGAACGTCTACAGGAGGGGATAAGAAATGGCGCAGGAACCACTACCATTCACCATCGAGAGCTTCTACAAATTCGTGAAAGAAGGAAAACTCATGGGCGCCAAATGCAGCGAATGCGGACAACTGCTAGTGCCCCCGAAGCCCATGTGCACGAAATGCTTCTCCAAAAACCTAAGCTGGAAAGACTTACCAAAGCAAGGAAAGCTGCTGACTTACACCGTGATTCACGTCTCTGCCAAACAATTCCAGCACTTGACGCCCTACGCAGTTGGAATAGTCGAGCTGGAAAGCGGTGCACAGCTGCCTGGAATGATAAGAGACGTTGACTTGAGCAAGGTCAAAATCGGCATGAACCTCACTGTTGCCTTTGAGGGAGAGAAGCCAGCTTCTGAGGAATGGCCACAATGGACAAGATACTACTTTAGGCAATAATAAGAAAAGAGGTTTTGCTAAAACAGGCTTAATGGTAAGCCAAGGAGAACAGCAGCAGCGATCAGTGTCAGGGAGATTATCATCTGGCTACCTATGCTGAGAAATAACGTGACAAGGGTTCCGAATTCGTAAGGCCACTCACGCATTTTTGCGATGTCTTTATACATGTAGGATAGTTGTCTGGCGATAGAAAAATCTCTACGGTTCATCTTTGCGTCACCAACTTTGCCCATCAACTTCTCGAATTCCTTATCCCAAGCTTCGAAAATGTGAGCTGCATATGTAGTTTTTTTCTCCTTCATGATGTGATGAATTGAATACAAGGC
>CAZPDY010000324.1:0-1659 GCA_964585455.1 uncultured Candidatus Bathyarchaeia archaeon
ACGTTAAAAAGATGGCATTAGTCCTCTTCGCAGGCTCGAGGGACAAGAATTACATCCCATACTGCAGCCGAATATGCTGCATGTATTCCTTAAAACAAGCTTTCGTGCTCAAAAAAATGCTCGGAATCGACGTTCACGTCTACTACATCGACATCAGAGCCACGGGAAAGGGCTACGAGGAGCTCTATTGGAGAGATGAAGAAGCAGGAGTAATATTCACGAAAGGCAGAGTGGCAGAAATCTGGAAGAACAAGGACGGCAAACTCGTGGTGCTAGCCGAAGACACGCTGATGGGCGAAGTGAAAGAAGAAACATTCGACCTAGTTGCCCTGGCTACGCCCATGGTGCCGCCTTCGGGACTCGAAGAGTTGGCGGGCAAGATGAAACTTTCCTTGGGCGAAGAAGGCTTCATACAGGAGAAGCATCCGAAGCTTGACCCCGTAGACTCTCTCACGACTGGAGTCTTCGCCTGCGGGTGCGCCCTAAGCCCGAAAGACGTCCGCGACACCGTTTCCGACGCTTTGGCAGCAGCAGCTAAAGCTTCCCTCTTCCTCAAAGGGGAGCAGATAACCACAAGCCCCGAAAAAGCCTTCGTAATCCCCGAATTATGCAACGGTTGCGGTGACTGCGTCCCGATCTGCCCCGTGAACGCCATAGCCATGGAAGCGGAAAAAGCCGTCATCAACCCCTTCATTTGCATCGGCTGTGGCGCATGCATCCCCGTTTGCCCGAAAGAAGCCATAGATTTCAAGAACTCAACAAACAGACAGATCATCGCCAACCTACGCGGAGTGCTCATGGATAAAGCTCCCGACGAGGTTAGAATCGTCGCCTTCGTGGACAAGAACGTTGGGTACACTGGCATGGACTTTCTGGGACTCGACCGAGTTAACTACCCGGAAAACGTTCGAATAGTAACGGTTCCATCCACAGCCATCCTAGGCTTGAAGCATCTGCTCTACGCCTTCGCCTTTGGTGCAGACGGAGTCCTAGTGATCGAGGGGCAAGAAGAAATCGATAAACACTTCACCAAGAACAGAATGGTTGAAATAAACCGCTCCTTGACAGAGTACGGCGTTAAAGGCATGAGAGTCCGCTACAGCTACGTGCCCCTGCCAGTCTACAAGAAAGCAGCAGAACTATTCACCATGTTCGCGGAAAGGATTAAAAAATTCGGACCACTTACAACAGAAGAACGTAACAAAATAAAAGAGAAGTTAGGCATCTAAAGGAGAAGCAACCCATGGACATTATTGTCTGTGTAAAACACGTTCCAGAGACAGCCGAAGCAGACATAAAAATCGCCCCCACCGGAAAATCCATAGAAAAAAGCGGACTAGTCTTCGACATCAACGAATGGGACGACTACGCCCTCGAAGAAGCAGTGCGGATAAAAGAGAAATTCGGAGGCACAGTCACAGCCATAACCATTGGTCCCGAAGACTCTGACAGTACTCTGAGAAAATGTTTAGCCAGAGGAGCCGACAAAGCCATAAGAATCACCGACCAAAAGCTCGAAGGCTCCGACAGCTACGCAACCGCGAGAATACTCCACAAAGCCGTCAAGGATATGTCCTTCAACGTGATACTCTCGGGAGCCCTCGCAGACGACGACGGCTACACCGCAACAGGCACCATACTCGCAGAGCTCCTAGGAAT
>CAZPDY010000325.1:0-1654 GCA_964585455.1 uncultured Candidatus Bathyarchaeia archaeon
TGCCTATAGACCCCGAATTCATGAAAAAACCCAAAGCAGGCACCCATAATGGTCATGACGTGCGAGGAGAAGTGGACCCCCCTAAGAAGCTCGGAGTCCACGGAACCCAAGTAGCTGTGGACCACGACGTATGCAACGGCGATGCCATCTGCGTCTCAGTCTGCCCCGTGAACGTTTTCGAGATGATGAACACGCCTGGAAACCCCGTTTCAGAGCAAAAATCAGACCCCGTGAGAGAGCCTGACTGTATCTTCTGCAGAGCCTGCGAAGTCAACTGTCCCACCCAAGCGATTAAGATAACAGAAAAATAGCCCTGCAATCGCAACGTTCTTTTTTTCCTTCCAATCCTGCTAGATTTGAGGCGCCCAAAAAATGGAGAACAAAGAACGAGTCCAAAAGATTATCAAGCTTCTCGCAGAAGAACATCCAGACGCGAAAGTAGCGCTTCATTATAGCAACCCCTTGGAACTGTTGATCGCCACAGTGCTTTCAGCCCAGTCCACCGACAAGACAGTCAACGAGGTAACTAAGACTCTTTTCAAGAAATACCGAAGAGCTGAGGATTACGCGGATGCTGACTTGAAGGAATTAGAAGGAGACATTAAATCCACGGGCTTCTACCACAACAAGGCAAAATACCTTAGGAGGTTGGGTCAGATGCTCGTAGAAAAATTCGACTCCAAGGTGCCAAAGACTATGGAAGAATTAACCATGCTGCCAGGCGTGGCGAGAAAGACTGCAAACATCGTGTTGTCCAATGCCTTCGGAGTCATCGAAGGAATAGCAGTGGACACCCACGTGAAACGAGTCTCTCAAAGACTGGGACTGACAAAGAACACGAATGCGGACAAGATTGGGAAGGATTTAATGGCGATTGTTCCCCGAGAGCAGTGGGCTAGGATTACTGATTTGTTAATCTTTCATGGTCGGCGAATCTGCACAGCCAAGAAGCCCAACTGTGCAGGCTGTGTTCTCAACAAGATTTGTCCTTCAGCCTTCACCTTCGACTAATTACGAGACTTTCGTTCTCTGTGAGGCTACTACTTAGCCTGCAACACCCGTAAGATTGCCTTGCAGAACTGTGGCAAGTCTGCTGGGAAACGAGAGGTCACGAGCTTCCCGTCCACAACAACAGGGCTGTCTTCGTAAATACCTCCCGCATTCTTCAAGTCTGTGGCGACGGACATGTAACAAGTTGCTTTCTTGCCTCTGACAACGTCTGCCTCTATGAGGAGTTGGGCACCGTGGCATATGGCAGCTATTATTTTTCCTTTTTTGGAAGCTGTTTCTGCAATTCAACCAGTCCCTTGTTGAGTCTCATGCGGTCTGGAGCTCTGCCTCCGGGAATCACGAGGGAGACGTAGTCTTCTATTTTCACTTCTTCTGGCGAAAAGTCAGACTTGATGGAGAGTCCGTATTCTCCCTTATATGTTTCGTCGGCTCTGGGACCGCCGACTTTCACGTCGTAGCCCGCTTCTTGAAGCCTATAGTAGGGGTAGATGAATTCTCTGTCTTCGAACCCGTTCTCGACTAGAATCATCACTTTCTCCAACTTTCCCACCTTGCCCTTTTATCTTGTTGTCTCTGTGGTTAACGTGATTTCTGCGAACATCTCTCTCTTCGCCTTGCAGATGGGGCATATGTAGGGCGGGTC
>CAZPDY010000326.1:0-1646 GCA_964585455.1 uncultured Candidatus Bathyarchaeia archaeon
GTGAAGCTCTCTCTCGTCCTTCATCCATTCCTCGTACTGTCTTTCTAGCTGTGCCATGCTGACGACGTTGATGGGTCGGCTTCTGGAGTACATTATGAGTTCGAAGTCGTTCTCCCACTCGTGCATTAGTTTCAGGTCTTCTTTTTCCATGGGTCTAAGCCTGATGCTTCCATACTCGAACATGCCAGTTCACCACGCAAACCCAAAATGCTTTGCACAACGGCATTATTAACTTATCGGACCCCCCGAAGACTAGTCTTTTTGATTAGCCCAAGGATAGATATATTCAGGATTCATAAAGCTAAAATGGATAGGGAACTCGCACTGATGAATGGATGATACTAGAATGAGCAAGATAGTTGGATACGGAGAAGATTCTCTCACCCTATGGACGCTGAAGCAACACCTGTCGAAGATTCTGGGAAGATTCCACGACGACACACTGCCCTCAAAGTGCCTCACGTTCTATCGCCCAGGTTTGGGAAAACGTGGCAGCTCAAGGGTCGGCGAGTTCGACGCAATAGTCATGTCTTCAAAAAACGTCTACCTCGTAGAAAGCAAGTGGGATAATTTCCATAAACCTAGCAAACGGAAGATCACTCTCACGAAGCCACAGAAACCACGCCACGCAATATTCTCATGGTACCTAACACACTGGAACAACAAATATCGCGGACACTGGGAACGCTTCGTAGACGAGCACTGCGACGAGTTCAAGTTTGGAAGTAGAACTATGCCCAGAAAGAACAGCCTACTCGCAGCAAACCTCGAATTCATCTTGACCAAGGCTCTGGAACACTGCAAGACAATCACACGCAACAACATAAAAGACATACTGCTGTTCTTCCACAAGGGCAGGAAACATAAAGAGCTTCCTAGAGTGGACAAGCCCTTCAAACTCGTACCCGTCGACTACAGCAGAGACGCAAAAGACAACTACGTCGTCCTATACGGCGAAGAAAGACGAGTGAGTCAGCTCCACAGAAGCCGTTAGTCGTCGTCAGCACCAAACCTATGGTGCGAACAGGTTCAGTTTAACCTCTTCCACGCCTCTCCTTGCCTTCAGCTTCTCCACGAGACGCTTTATATCCTTAGCTTCGCCCCTCACGGCTATGGTTTCCAGACACTTGGTTTCGCTCAGGTGCACGTGCAATGACGCACAGATTATGGACTCGAAACGATGTTGAGTGTCAGTTAAGTCCGACTCTAAGCCCCTCATCTCATGATTGTACACCAGAGTGATTGAACCCACTCTCGTTCCCTTCACCCCTGCGAGCCACTTCTGCTCATCAACAAAACCTCGCACGGCGTCATGAATAGCCTTGGAACGACTCCCATAACCCATACCTTGGACAATTCTGTCAAAATCCGTGAGAAGCTCCGAGGGAAACGTCACACCCACACGCACGATCCTGTTCATCCAACAACCACCAACAACTCCTAAAAAACAGCCCTCAACTCTTAACCCTTTTCACTCCAATATACCTAATAGGATGGTCTAGGCTAGGCGCAGAGAACACGCAAAAAAGGCCATTGGCAAACGATGGTAGCGGGGGGTTGATTTGAACAACCGATCTCTGGGTTATGAGCCCAGCGGGTTAAACCTGGCTACCCCACCCCGCTGCACTTCCAACTCAATACTGAGG
>CAZPDY010000327.1:0-1633 GCA_964585455.1 uncultured Candidatus Bathyarchaeia archaeon
AAAAAGCTCCAGCCTTCTACCTCTTTGAGGCTCCTACGTCTAACCCGCCAATTATCTCTTTGGACGTTTTCGACACAGAAATTCCCTTAGCCAAGCCCGTGAAGATGCACTTTGAAGAAGTCATGGGAGACCCCGTCGCGTGGGCGAAGCTGGCTGTCGACAAGTATGGTGCTGACTTGATAACGTTGCACCTCATTAGCATCGACCCCTTAGTCAAGGACACGCCTCCGAAGGAAGCTGCGAAAACAGTTGAGAACGTGCTGCAAGCTGTAGACGTGCCGATGATTATCGGGGGCTGTGGCGACCCTAAGAAGGACCTCGAAGTCTTCGAGAAGGTAGCTGAAGTCGGGGCAGGCGAGAGGTTCCTGCTCAGTTCGGTAACGCAGGACATGGATATTGAGCGAACCTGTGCAGCCGCCAAGAAACATGGGCATGTCGTGCTTTCGTTTACACCAATGGACTTGAACCAGGCAAGGCAGCTCAACCGTTGTCTCTACGACTTCCTGCCCAAAGAGCAAATCATTATGGACACCACTACTGCTGCCTTGGGATATGGTCTAGACTATGCCTTCACGATTATGGAACGAGCCAGGCTAGCCGCCTTGATGGGCGACCCTGAACTGCAGCATCCGATGTCTTCGGGCACGACGAACGCTTGGGCTGCGAGGGAAGCGTGGAAGAAGATGGACCCAGAATGGGGACCACGAGAGTTCAGAGGACCAATCTGGGAAACCGCAACGGCTCTTACGCTTCTGCTGGCAGGCGTCGACTTGTTCATGATGATGCACCCTGCGGCAGTGAAAACGCTCAAAGACGTCATCAAAGGACTCACCAGCAGCAAGTCGGGCAACCCAGAAAAGATTGCGACCTGGGTGACCGCCAAGCTCTGAGGAGGCAAGGTAAGTGTCTGAGAGAGAAGTCAAGAAAGCTGGCATTAAGGAAGTTAGCCCCATCGATGTTTACATGCTCCTCCCGAAGACGAACTGCAAAGAATGCGGCGAAGAGAACTGCATGGCTTTTGCTACCAAGCTGGTGAACCGCGAAGTAGCCTTAGAGAAATGTGCACCGTTGTTGAAGAAGGAGAACGAAAAAGCCCACAAGCAGCTCTGGGAGATGCTCAAACCCCCAATCAAAGAGGTTACAATCGGTCCAGAGGGAAGCGCGATAAAGGTGGGCGGCAAGTATGTTATGTACCGCCACGAATTCACCTACACTAACCCCACAGCAATAGCCATCGACGTCACCGACGAGATGTCTGACGAAGAACTGCTTGAGAGAGTGAGGAAGACGCAACAGTTCACCTATGAATACATAGGCGCGACTTTGAAGCTGAACATGATTGCTGTCCGCTCCACGTCTAATGACCCGGAAAAATTCAGGGCAGCGGTGAAGAAGGTTACGGAGAACACCACGTTGCCCCTCATTCTCTGCTCCCTCGACTCCAAGGTTTTAGAGGCGGGTCTGATGGCTGCACCCAAGGCTAGACCCCTTCTGTATGCTGCAACGCAGGAGAATTGGAAGGACATGGCGGAGCTTGCGCTCATGTACAATTGTCCTCTCGCGGTTTTTGCGGCCAACGACCTTAAGCTTCTGCGGTCGTTGTCTAAGACTCTAGTTGAGTATGGCGTGAAAG
>CAZPDY010000328.1:0-1632 GCA_964585455.1 uncultured Candidatus Bathyarchaeia archaeon
GGCTAAGGCGTCCTGCGCCAACGCTATCCCATTCTCGGCTTCTTCAAGCAGGTGCGTTCTCTGATTTTCTGTGAGGGGTTTTATGACGCCTCCTGGAATGACCGAGACGATGTGAATGTGCCTGCCGCCCACAATCGACAGTAATCGGGTGCCGAACATCTTCAAGTCCAAAGCTCTCTTGCTGACTTCTGGGTCTTCCCGCATGATCTGGAAGACATTCCTTCTCTGAGGAGCTTCTTCCTCCTCGAACCAGAAGTCGGGGAGAGTTAGGAAGAAGGAGACGAGGGAATGGTTTGTTATCACTTGAGCCATAAGCAGCAGCTCTCGAATCTTCCGAGCAGTCTCTGGAATCTCAGTGTGGTAGGCGTTTTCTATAGCTTTAACAGACGCCATGATGTGGGCTGTGGAGCAGACCCCGCAGATGCGTGAGATGATGAAGGGCAGACGGTCCGATTCCATCCCGCGGAGAAACTGCTCAAACCCCCTGATCTCGGTGGCGTGAAAATGAGCGTCAGAAACGTCGCCAAACTCGTCGAGCCAAATAGTGACCTTGCCGTGTCCTTCAATCCGCGTCGTGGGCGTAATCGTAATCTGCCGTGGCGCTCCAGTCATATGACCCGCTCCATGGCTTTGAATCGCTCCAAAGTCTTAGAGAAGATGAAGGCATGGAAAACAAAAGGATTCGCGTACAACTCCTTCCGGACATCCTCGACTGGAATCCCCGTTCTCTTCGAAGTAATGTTCACCAACAGTTCGAACAAGTCCCTGGACCGGTAGAGCAGTGGGTCCGGCGGACCACGACAGCCGAAGCAGGTGAACCCCACTCTCGGACAAGGGGCGCCGCAGCCTCGACGCGTCAAAGAACCCAAGCAGATGAAGCCTTGGCTCAGGAGACAGACGTTCGGGTCTGCCTCTTTCTCGTAGGTTCCATAGAGCCTGCCAGGTTTGACTGGGAGTATCTTCCTGGGACATTCGAGGCAGACCACTTCTTTTACCCGTTCAGGTTTCTCGCCCTTGACGACGCTTCGTAGGGTCTTTATAATGCGGTCGGGCATGGGCGGGCAGCCGGGCACGTAGTAGTCGACGTCGACGAACGTGCAGATGGGGTACATCATGTCTTTCAGCTCTGGGAGGGTGCTGGATTGGGCTTTTGGGAACTTCTCTTCCAGAAACTTCTTCAGGGACATGCGGTTGCCGAGACTTGTTACTCCGCCATGGGTGGCACAGATACCCAGGGCAACTAGCGTGGTGGATTTCGCCCTTATCTCTCGGAGAAGCTCCTCGTCTGCCTCTGTCCGAACCCCTCCCTCCACAATAGCCAAGTCAACTCGGGGAATCTCCTTCGTGTCCACGAAAGTTGTCGAGAACACGACTTCGACGTCTTTGGTTAGGAAGTTGTAGAGGTCTTCGCCGCCGCTTAGGAAGGAGGAGAAGCAGCCAGCGCAGCATGTGAGAGAGAGCATGCAGACCTTCATGTGACACGTTCACCCTTTTCTTTGGTTAAATCCACATAGAAGTGCAATTGCCTCGAACCCAAGCTGAAGTCGTGTTCCACGTAGCCGCATGGTTCAAACCCGCAGGCGAGGTAGAACTTGATTGCATAGTCCATGAAGGTTCCAGTGTCCGTGCGAA
>CAZPDY010000329.1:0-1620 GCA_964585455.1 uncultured Candidatus Bathyarchaeia archaeon
CTGATAGACGGTGTGCAGGTTGAGTTAGGTAATTATATGGCTGAGCCCTCCAGCATTTTCATGGGTCGTGGAAAACACCCGTTGCGAGGACGATGGAAACACGGACCCACCGAGAGCGACATAACACTAAACCTGCCCCCCGACGTGCCTAGACCGCCGGGTGAATGGAAAGAGGTGGTGTGGCAGCCGAGCAGCATGTGGATAGCCAAGTGGGACGACAAGCTCAGGGGTAAGGAAAAATACGTTTGGCTGGCTGACTCGTCGCCCCTCAAGCAGCAGAAGGACATAGAGAAGTTCGACAGGGCAAACGAGCTGCGGAAAAAAATAGACGACGTCCGAAAGCACATAATAGAAAACTTGGACGCGTCAGACGTTACCCGAAGAAAAATCGCCACGGTCAGCTACTTGATAGATGCCCTGAAGCTCCGTGTGGGAGACGAGAAAGACCCCGACGAGGCAGATACCGTTGGTGCCACGACGCTGCGACCCGAGCACATCCGCTTCGACAGAGACGGAAGGGTAACCTTCGACTTCCTGGGGAAAGACGCTGTCAGGTGGGAGAAACAGGTCAAGCTGCCCGAACAGGTCATCACTAACCTGCAGGATTTCATGAAAAACTCGAAATCCACACTCTTCGAGGGCGTGGGCTCGCAGAATGTTTCAGCGTTCTTGGGCGAAGTTGCCCCTGGGATTTCAGCCAAGGTTTTCAGGACGTACCATGCCTCGAAGGTGGTGGACGAGTACTTGAAGGGTTCAGAGGTTTCGAGGGAGGATGCGGAGTACGAGAAGAAGCATGTTGCCACGATGGCTAACCTCGAAGCCGCTATTATCTGTAATCATAAGCGGAAGCCGCCGAAAAAGTGGAATGAGTCGTTGGCGAAGAAGGTGGAGAGGCTGAAGAAGCTTCAGGCCAAGGGTACGCCTGGTGCGTTGAAACAGTCGAAG
This sequence comes from uncultured Candidatus Bathyarchaeia archaeon, assembly GCA_964585455.1. Classification (GTDB taxonomy): domain Archaea; phylum Thermoproteota; class Bathyarchaeia; order Bathyarchaeales; family SOJC01; genus CAYGVX01. The sequence goes on from CAZPDY010000329.1 coordinate 946, forward strand.
ACTCTTCAACGTAAGATTGAAGCCGTAAAGGAGACTAGGGACTACAACTTGGGGACTTCCCTGAAGAGCTACATCGACCCTCGTATCTATTACAGGTGGGGTCGTGAGGTGGATTTTGACTGGAAGCTCTACTATCCTAAGACGTTGCAGAAGAAGTTTTCTTGGGTGGAACGGGAAGCTGGCTAAGCCTTCTCGAAGCGTATGGCGTAGACTAGTTGGTTTTCGTTCCATTCGCCGTGTTTCTTCTTCCAAGCCTCCTTGAATTCTTCGAGTGTTTGGTGTCCTTCTGCTTTGGCTTCTTCTTCGGTGAAGTATTTTAGGCGTTTGCGTTCGACTGAGACTATGCGGAGGCTTGTGAAGTGGGGTTCGTGGACTGTGGCGTGGATCGTGTTCCCAGTTTTTATTCTGGGGTCTGGGACGGTTGTTCTGGTTGTTTGGGTTTTTGTGCCTTTTAGGATGGGTTCTTTTTCGGCTGCGGTGAAGACGAGTTCGAGGGGTTCTTCGCTGATTTCTTGGATGATTTCTTGGATGGGTTTTTCTGGTTTTTGGGCGGCTTCGGCGATGATTTGTCGTGCTTTTCGTCCGTGGACGGGTTTGGCGGCGATTTGTCTGGCGACTTCGACTTGTCTTGCGGGTTCTTCGATTTGGCGGGTGATGGTGAGGGCTGTGCTGTAG
>CAZPDY010000330.1:0-1620 GCA_964585455.1 uncultured Candidatus Bathyarchaeia archaeon
CCTTAATCTTTTCTTGCAGTTCCACAGCTACCTTTGCCTTCTCCTTCTTCAACGCCTTATAACAATCGAGGACGTATTCCAAGGCGCTGACGGCAAAGCGATCGAAACCCTTGCTGAAAGCGATTTCGGCAGACTTGTTGAAGCGTTCGATTGCGGTTTTGTAGTCTTTTTGCATGAAGCTGCATTCGCCCGCCCTGAACATCATGTTCGAGGAGTCGAAAAAGTCGTTTTTCTTCTGGTAGAGCTCCGCAGATTTGAGGAACTTTTCTGCGGCTTCTTCGTATTTTCCAATTTCGTACAGGGTTGTGCCTTCTTTGTGGAGCTTGATCGGGTCTTCTTTTTCAGTACTCATCGGTTTTTCCTCGCAACTCTCTATTTCAATTGCAGTCACATGTTTTTAACGCTTACGTTGAAGATTCACTGTTTCTGCAAAATCCGCGTTCGGTAATATCGCGCTTCATCTGGGTCGCTATCAACGCATTCAAACTCTTTCTGCAGTTCTTTTTGGTATTCCATCGTGGTTTTCAGTGTCGAAAACCAAGAAGCTTACATGAAATCTCCTTTTTATGGTACGAAAACGGCTGCTGCGATGACCGTTGTCCAAAGCCCATTCTTGTCTCCAGTAGCGGTCTGCGTTGCGTTGGTGGTCCTGATAATCAACCCACTAGTCTTGAAAAGCTGCTTCCTCTCATCCCAAGCCGTCTCAGGGTCGAAGGGAATACCCATGGTCGTGGCAAGCATAGTCGCAGCCAAGTCTTCTGCATAGTCTCCAGCGATCCCGCTCTTCTGTCCGAAGGAATGGTGCTCAGAAAGATAACCATACGTGTTCTTCTCCGAAGGAATCGCCACCCCAATCGAAGCCGCCACCAGCCTGTGCGGTTCGTTCGTTGAATTACGCGCCAAGACAATGAATGTTATTTCTCCGGGCTTTATCATCTTCAACCCCTTCTCTCGTGCGATGAGCCTGCAACCCGGAGGCACTATGCTCGAAACGTTGACTATGTTGCAGTGATGGATGCCCGCGTTTCTCAAAGCCACCTCGAAGGACTGCAATTGTTCTTTGTGCTTGCCCGAACCTTTCGTCAAGAAGAAATATCGTGGTATCATTTTCGCAAATAATCTGAGAATAGTGTTTATTAATTTTTGCGGTTTGCGTTCGGTTCGACAGTAGGCTTTTAATCCGAGTGATACCTGCAACAACTAAGGAATAGTCAATCATGTCTATCACTGTGGAACAAGCAAAAACCAGCGACTTAGAAACGCTGTACGCAATCGAAAAAGAATGCTTCACCCTCGAAGCGTTTTCGAAGAACGAGATCGCTTGTCTCCTAAAGAAACCGAACTCCATAAGCCTTTTAGCGAAGGTTGGCACCGAGGTCGTCGGGTTCATCATCGCCCTAGTTTACGATGGAGGGGACGCGAAAATCGGGCACATCTTCACTCTGGATGTTGCAGTGAAGGCTCGCAAAAGAGGGGCGGGGCTCAGATTGCTTGAAGAGTTGGAGCAGGCTCTACAAAGAAGGCGGGTCAAGGATTGTTATCTGGAAGTGAGAGCCGACAACATGGCTGCTCGTGAGCTCTACAGAAAACAGGGCTACGTTGAAATCGGCACATTAGAGG
>CAZPDY010000331.1:0-1618 GCA_964585455.1 uncultured Candidatus Bathyarchaeia archaeon
AAGATTCTCAAACTCTGCATCCTCTTCCTTGCACATCGAACATAAGAAAGAGGGCATGTTTAAAGTTTTTAACGTTGAGCCCAGAATAATCACACGAGAAAGCCACCATGACGAAGAAACTAACGTACGCTAAAGCTGGCGTCGACAGAGAACTTAGAGCGCGTTCGAAGGCTGCTCTGAAAGCGCTGGAACAAACATACAGGTTCAGTGTTTATGGAGAGGTCTTGCAGCTTCCGTATGGCAATGTCTTTCCTCTGGGCAACAGGTACCTCGACCTCGCCATAGAAGGAGTCGGAACCAAAGTCCTCCTGGCAAAGCTGGCCAACAAACACGACACAATCGGCATCGACGCCGTAGCCATGGCAGTGAACGACGTGATACGTTCTGGCGCCAAGCCCCTAGCAATAGCCGACAACATTCATGCCCAGAAATCTGACCCCAAACTCGTGCAAGAATGGATGAAAGGCATAGTGAAGGGCGCCGCTGAGAGCCAATGCATCGTGGCAGGCGGAGAAATCGGAGACGTATCCGAACTCATAAAAGGACTGAAAACGGGCGAAGGCTTCGACATGATAGTCGCCTGCATCGGCGAAGTAGACAAAGACCACGTAATATTCGGCAACAGCATCAAGCCCAAAGATGTTGTGATAGGCATGCGGAGCTCGGGCATCCACAGCAACGGCATCACGCTTGTCAGAAGAGTATTGTTTAAACAATGGGGCGGCAAATACGAACCAGATGACACTCCAGACGGCTTAGAAAGAGAACTAATCCACGAAGCCTTGGAACCCACAAAAATCTACGCAAAACCCCTACAACAAGCCGCAAAGCAGCACAGAATCAAGGGCGCCGTCCACATAACAGGAGACGCCTACATCAAATTCAACAGACTCGCCAAATTCTCAGGGAAAACTGGCTTCGAGTTTAACAATTTCAAGCCCCAACCCATCTTCAAACTGATACAAGAAGCTGGAGGTATCGAGGACGAGGAGATGCTGAGGACTTTTAACATGGGATGGGGGTTCGCCATAATCGTAGCCAAAGAGGAACAAGACAGCGTCTTGGACGCTTTAGAGAGGGGCAGAGTTGAGGCAGAACCCATAGGGCGGGCAACCTCCCAGAAAGGAATCGTCGCCTTCTACGAGGGAAAGAGGTTGGTGCTCGCATAGCTTTTATATTTTTGTTTAAATTTTGCTTTACACAAGATTTAAATTTTGAGCTATTTAATTATAAACTATGCTGTACAGAGCTCGAGTGGAAGTAAGCCTCAAGTCTGGGCATTCAGACCCAGAGGGCGAGACGACTGCACGTTCCTTGAGAGAACTCACCTATCCTGTCAAGGGCGTTGGGGTGAGCAAGGTGTATATGATGCTGTTGGAAGCCAGCTCGAGAAAGAATGCTGAAGCCAAAGTGGACGAAATGTGCAAGAAACTGCTGGCAAACCCAAATAAGGATAACTATGCGTTTCAGGTTGAAAAAGCCAAATGACCACTTCTTTCATTCGTTGTGAGACATCCTTCGAACTCTACGAAGTAAACATCTTAGATTCTGGCGATGAGCAACTGACGGAAATCAGCCGAGAAATGGGCGTTGGCTTAAGCTTAGAAGAGATGAAAGC
>CAZPDY010000332.1:0-1580 GCA_964585455.1 uncultured Candidatus Bathyarchaeia archaeon
GGCAAGGGTTAACTGGTCTTCAAACGCTGTTGACCCACGCCCGTCAATTCCCACAAGTAAGGTCTATTGCCTGCCCTACGCAGAGCAATTTTCTCGTTTTCTAAGAGTCGCAGGTGATGAAGAACCACGCTATAATTCAACTTCAACTCCTTTGCCAAGGCGCTTGCAGTGGTGCCGTTTTTCTCGAGAGTTCTGAGGATCCTGGTACGCGAGGCCAGCCCTTGACGGATGTTCCTCGTTTCGCTTAGGTAGGCGTTTGGGTGGAAAGCCAGCTTAGCCATGACCATCAAACATTCTTCCGCGTTTCAAGCAGAAAAGGTTTAGGCAAAGTCCACTAGGCTTATCTGTCGAGGCTTCTTCCCCTCGAACAGGGTTGTAATCTCTTCTTCCACCAACGCAAGACGGTGAAGATAGTATTCAGGTAACCCATACTTCTTGACTAGGTGTCTGGCAGCGGCGAGGTATTTTTCTATTCCCCCACGGTACACAGTCAACGATAAAGCGCCCCCGCAGTCTGGGCATTTCCCTTCTAGGGGTATGCGGCGAAAACGTTTCCCGCAGAGTTTGCAGCGGAAGCTTTGGGTTGAGAATGCTCGGAGGTTTCCAGAGATGTCCCTGAGAAAATGAGTTGTCAAGACCTTCAAAGCCACGCGTCTCGCGTCGACAGCTTCGATTTTTTGGGCAAGCTCCAGCTGACTATCTAATTTATCAGTCATTTTCTTGAGCTTCTTGTACATGCTCTCGCGGTTTCCCATGTTAATGTCTGAGACGGGAGTGGTGTAGCCGAACCCTTCAAACTGGGCTTCGGTTCCAAGCTTGTGCGCAATCAAATCAACAAAGCTAGCCGCTTTCCACGGAGCTGCCTTCTCCAACGTCAACTCATAAAAACCCAAGGGGTATTGACTGGCGACATCGAATTCATGTGCCTGCCGCTGTACCTCCTTGGGGTTAACGATTGGAATGACGAACAGAGGCGCGTCCATGATGCCCCCTATCTGAGAGGGAAGATACGCTCTTGAAAAGTTCAGCAGAGTGTCAAGAGCAAGCATCAAGGCGTCTTCGTCTCCGTCACAGTCCCGACGCTTCGCCGAATGCCACAACGGATGAGCGTAGCAGACGTCGAGTTCAGTAAACCCTACGATGCGACCTAAAATGCCCACGGACGTGTGTGGTGCTAAACCAAACACGAGATGACCGATCAAGTCTTCAGCTTCTTTCGCATTATAGTATCGGGGGAGCTTGTAGATTCGTTCGAGAAGCTGGTCGATGAAGCTCGCCACACGGACAAAGTAGGCTGCACTCTTTCTCGGGATGACGACGTCTTGTACCCTCAGCTCGCAAATCTGTTCTTTACTGGTCAGAGGCTTGCCCTCGCAATCTGCAGCATAGCCTAACTGCTTGAGTCTCTCTACTGAAACTCCGACTTCGACTGGCTTAAAGTGGGTCAAAGGGGCATTTGTGACGTCGAACCGTATAGTCCCGTCTTTGTAGACAGACAAGTCTTCCCTCGCCCTCAGGATTCCCTTCTCGACGACCTCGGCGATTTTGTTCTCGTTCGACAAGCCCTTCACCCCCTTAAC
>CAZPDY010000333.1:0-1578 GCA_964585455.1 uncultured Candidatus Bathyarchaeia archaeon
TAAGGATGGTGCCCACCGGTTTGCGGAGACATCAATATCCGTTATTAAGAATGAAGAAGGTGAAGTCGTCGGGTTCCGTGGGGTTGGGCGGGACATCACTGAGCGCAAACAGGCGGAAGAGAAACTGAGGCAAAGCAAGGACAGCTACAGAGCTCTTTTCGATAATGCCGTAACCGGCACACTGGTTGTGGATGCTGAGACGATGAAGGTTGTCATGGGGAACTGAGCTGCTATGAAGATGTTCGAATTTAGCTCGGCGGAGGAAGGCATTGGAGTAAACATCTTGGACTACGTTCCTGACGACGAGAAGGCAAGGGCCTTCCAACTTATCAAGGAAGAGCTATTTGAGCGGAACTCGCGGCAAACGTTTGATATCCAGGCACTGACTAAAGGTGGCAAGAAGATATGGGTAAGCGCAACAGGCGCCAAAATCATGCATGGCGGTAGGCTGGCAGGTCTGCTCTCTTTCACCGATATCACTGAACGTAAGCTGGCCGAGGAAAGACTACGACAGAGCGAAGAGAACTACAGAGTGTTGTTCGAAAGCTCGGTCATCGGAACAATTGTTCTGGACTCTGAGACCAGGAAGGTTGTCAGGGCTAATCAGGCTGCTGCCACAATGTTTGGATTTGCGTCAGCAGATGACGTTTGTGGAATCGACCTGTTAGACCTTATTCACCCCCATGACAAAGAAGAGGTCTTGCTGCTTACCAAGAACGGTCTGTTCGAGCACAACTCACAGCGAAGTCACACTGTCCGGGCTGTGAGGCAAGATACCCGCGAGATATGGATAAGCGCAACGGGTGCCAGGATCCTTCATGAAGGTAAGCCGGCTGGTTTGCTCTCCTTTTTGGACATTACGCAGCAGAAGCTACAGAACGAGCGCCTTGCTATGGCGGACCGTCTGGCTTCGCTTGGTGAGCTAGCATCCGGGGCTGCCCACGAGCTCAACAATCCGCTGACAAGCATTATCGGCTTCTCTCAGTTGCTTATGGAGAAGGAAGTACCCGAGGACATCCGGGAGGATCTCAAACTGATCAATTCTGAGGCTCAACGTGCTGCTGCTGTCACTAAGAACCTCCTGACGTTTGCCAGAAAACACCCTCCTATGAAAGAGCCTAACCAGATAAACAGTATTATCGAAGACGTGCTTAAACTGCGTGCTTATGAGCAGAAGGCAAAGGGTATTCGCATCGAGAGACAGTTTGCCCCAGACCTTCCGGAAGTGATGGTTGACTACTTCCAAATGCAGCAGGTTTTCATGAACATAATCATTAACGCCGAGTACTTCATGTCGAATGCACATAACGGAGGAACCCTGACCATTGTCACCAAACAGCAGAATCACAGCGCGGTCATCCTATTCATTGATGATGGCCCCGGTATCCCGGCAGAGAATCTGAAGAGAATATTCGATCCTTTCTTCACCACCAAGGAGGCTGGTAAGGGGACTGGCCTGGGGTTGAGTATCTGTCACGGTATAGTAACTGAACACGGCGGGCAGATATACGCTAGAAGCGAGCCCGGAAAGGGAGCTACCATCGTCGTCGAGTTGCCAGTCAACGGCAGAGGATTATC
>CAZPDY010000334.1:0-1569 GCA_964585455.1 uncultured Candidatus Bathyarchaeia archaeon
AGGCTAGAGTACAGACCGACAGACGGTTCATGCAACTTCTACGTCGCCTTCGCGGGTATCCTGTCTGCTGGACTCGACGCCATCAGGAGAAAAATCGAGCCTCCCGAACAAGTCGAGGAAGACATCTACAAGATGAGTGAAAAAGAAAGGTCGAAAAGGGGCATAGATACACTCCCTGGGAATCTGGGAGATGCTTTGGAAGAATTCTCCAGAGACGAGTACTTGAGAGAGGCTTTGGGGCAAACGTTCAGCGAGAAGTTCCTAGAACTCAAGCAAGAGGAGTGGCGAAACTTCAACGTTGCCGTGCATGAGTGGGAGAGAAAGAAATACTTAGACGTATAGCAAGGGAGGGAAAAAATTTGGCGATAGAAGCCGACTTCGTAATTGTTAATGCGAATGAATTAGTCACTCTGAGGGGGACGAGCAATAAGCCCCAGGCCCGAGACAACATGAGTAACCTTGCCACCGTGAAGGACGGAGCAGTAGCAGTCAAGGGCGAGAGAATAGTCGCCATAGGAACCACAGAAAAAGTTCTAAACAAGCTGGAAAAAGGGTTCGACGTCATAGACGCATGTGACAAGCTCGTTACACCCGGACTCATCGACCCCCACGTCCACCTAATCTTCGCTGGTTCAAGAGAAGAAGAACTCGGACAGATGGCTGTGAAAGGCATCCCCTACTTGGAAATTAAAGCTAGAGGGGGAGGCATGCCCACAACACTCAAAAAAACTGGAGAGGCGACCACTGAGGAACTACTCAAACGAACCACTCAGATTCTCGACACGATGCTTATTCACGGCACGACGACGATAGAAGCAAAAAGCGGGTACGAAATGACATCCAAAGGCGAGATTAGGCAGCTAGAAATAATCGATACACTGAACAAGACACACTCAATTGAGCTTATTCCGACTTTTCTGGCTCAAGGAGTCCCAAGAGAATATGAAAACAGAGTTGACCAGCTTACTGACGAAATAGTCGAAGAGTGGATTCCAAAAATCGCAAAGAGAAAACTAGCCGAGTACTGCGACGTATTCTGCGAAAAAGGATACTTCAACGTAGATCAGTCTAGACAAATACTTAGGGCGGGTAGGGAGCATGGCATGAGACTGAGAATCCACGCCGACTGGCTCGTCCACAGCGGAGGAGCGAAACTAGGAGCGGAGCTGGGAGTGGTTTCCGCTGATCACTTGATATTCACGCCGACGGAAGACGTCGATGCTTTAACCGAAAAGGGAACTGTCGGGGTTTTCTTGCCGACCACTCCCTTTTGCTACTTGGGCGTTTACGCAAAAGCCAGAAAAATCATCGATAGAGGATTGCCTATAGCGTTGGGCACAGACTTGAGCGCGGCAAACATGTGCGAATCCATGCAGATGATGATGACCATCGCAGTGCTCCAGATGAAGATGACCACAGAAGAAGCCTTAACGGCATCGACGATAAACGCCGCTCACTCCATCGAACGTGCCTACGAAATAGGCAGCCTTGAAGAGGGCAAACAAGCAGACATCGTCATCTTCGACGCCCCAAACCACAAGTATTTCCCCTACCATTACGGTATTAACT
>CAZPDY010000335.1:0-1569 GCA_964585455.1 uncultured Candidatus Bathyarchaeia archaeon
GTGACGTTGCCGTGAATCTGATTGCGGATGAGGGTGTCGATTGACAGCGCTGCACGATATGCCAACAAGTCTTGAGCCGATTCCACAATCGGATCAATTGCTTTCAGTTCGATGGCATCTGACAGGGTGATGAAGTCACCATACTGTTCAGGAGTAGCATCAATCTGTGAAGCAGACATGTTGATTGCCGCAGGAATTACACCCGCTGACAAGGGCGTGGTGTTCGCAGAGAAGTTTGCATAGCGAGTCCACGTCACTTTATTACCGGATTTACCCGGCATCTTTTTCTTTTCGCAGAGCTGATCGAACATGAGGTTAAGCTCAAGACGATCAAGGAACTGCCTATCATAATACAGGTCAGGTGTCACAACTGGACCAACACCAGATCCTGGAACTTGAGGCGAATCAGGAAATGCCATTTTAGTCTACCTGCTTGGGAAATTACCCAGCAATTCTGTAGCTCTCTCGTTTAGTCTCGATCAACGACTCCGTTAAGCTGCACGTAATAATCACGTAACGCCTTAACATCCATCTTGCTCAAGTCAGGCTGAGAGATACTAGCAGCCTTGCCACCACCCGTCACAGTCGCTTTGGACTCTTTGACGATTCTAGCTTCGGCCTTTTTCTGGCCTTCAGCTTCTGCCATCTTAATCGCTTCGGCACTACTTGTCTGACGAGCCAGTTGATAAAGAGCAGCCACAACGTGTTCTTTCGGTTTGGAGAAGTCCACAGGACAGTTAGGATCTTCGAGCATCTGAGCAATGACAGGCTCTAATTTCTTAAAGTCTGGATAATTTTCAGCATCAGACCGGAATTCAGAGAGAGTGAGTTTCCACGCCATGCCTTCCATCTGTTGTCGATATGAATCTAACTGCTTACTGTATTCTGTCTTTACCGCGTTGATGTCCTCAGCCCAAATTGGACGAAGAACTTCAGGTCCTTTATCTTGAAACTCTGCCAGAAACTTTTCACGATCATAAGGTTGCTTTCGCAATTCAGCCAGATGCTTCGCCTGTTCTTCAAGCTTGGCGGTGATTTGTGCCCACTGCCTCTCAAAGTTGGCGCGTTTCTGTGTTTCCTGTGTGTATGCGCGTTGAAGCTCCTTATATTTCGCTTCGTAGTTCACCTGCGGTGCTGGTTGGTCAACAGGCTTCTGAACCGTGGTAGCCGCTGCACTAGATGGTTCTTGGCCCACTGACGCCGTATTACCTACATTAGTAGCGGGAGCGGCGTTGCTCGTTTGAGGCACTGCATCTCCACTATTCTGCTTTAGGTCTTCCATGTTTTGTCTCTCTTTTCGAGGGGTCGTGCGTTACCGCATTCCCTCAGTTGATGTCCGTTGGGCAGCTTGTGTGCCACGGAGTATAAATTCATTTAACAATCCCATTAATGCGCCATATACGCGTCCTTCTTGACGTATAAGTTCCGCATCTTCTGGTGTTTTCGCATTAAGCCACTCAGTCCGTTTCAAATCTAATTTCTTGTTCACCCGGTCTGTCAATAACTGCATTCCCGGATGATTAATAAAATCACGGATTATCGCAGCTTGCTTCTCAATCTCTTCAGGAG
>CAZPDY010000336.1:0-1558 GCA_964585455.1 uncultured Candidatus Bathyarchaeia archaeon
GTGCAACGCTGGTCCCTCTGGGTTGTAGTCGCTCTGTTCTTCATCACCACGACCTACGACGCCTTTTTACTCAACGCCTTCTGGGCAAGCTACACAACAGTTTCAGACGTAGGCAGCTTATTCGCCATCGTCGCATTGATAATATATTTGGTACTCACTCTGGTAGCAACGATATACGTTGTTGCAAGAAGGAAGAACCTAAGGTAGCCTCGCTAATCTAAGGGTTTAAACAGGAAAACCGTGACTTCTTCTCCCGCCTCTACAAATTGCCGCGTTTCACTCAACTCCACGTAGCCATCCGCCTTCGCCAAAGTGGTAATAGCGCCCGACTCTCCCGTCGGAACTGGAGAAGCCAGCCACCTATTCTTGTCGTCTCGAGAAAGAGTAACGGTGATGAACGTTCGTCGTCCCCTTGCAGAAAACAGCTTCTCCGCAGAAAATGCCTTGACAGTGGCGTAGGGTTTCTCCGCTTTTCCAGCCATCTTGAAGAGCGTGGGACGAACGAGCAAGTGGAACATCAGAAGAGAGGAAGTGGGATGACCTGGAAGCGCAAAAACTGGTTTGTCGGCGACGACTGCGACTGCGACTGGTTTTCCAGGCTTGACAGCCACGCCGTTAACTATCAGCCCAGGCTTTCCAAGCTTACTTATAATCTTCGGAACGACGTCTTTGGGTCCAACTGAGACTCCGCCCGAAGTTATGACGACGTCTGCTGCGCCTATTGCTTTCTTCAGCGTCGCCTTGAGTAACTCCACGTTTTTATCTTGAATAACCCCTAAGCTGACTGGTTGTCCACCACTTTCATAGACTGCGGCGGCTAGGGTGTAGGTGTTTATGTCGTAGATTTTTCCCGGAGGCAAAGGCTTTCCCTGTTCTGCTATTTCCGCTCCCGTGGATACTACGGCAACATTGGGCTGCCTGAACACTTTTACCTGCGTAAACCCTAAGGCAGCTAAGACTCCCAGCTCTCGAGAAGAGAGAGAGTTGCCACGCTTTAGCACGGTTTCGTTCTTGCGAATATCCGAGCCCATCGCCATCATGTTCTCGCCCTTCACCACCGCCTTGTAGACCAATATCCTTCCATCTTTCTCCGTCGTGTTTTCCAACATGACGGCAGCATCCGCACCCATGGGCAACGGCGCACCCGTCACAATCTCAACAGTGCTACCTTTTTCCACAACCAAACTGGAAATCTTGCCCACGTCCACGCGACCCTTCAGCTTTAAGACTGCCGGGTTGTCTTCCTCGGCGCCGAACGTGCTTTCAGCTTTGACTGCGTACCCGTCCACGGTTGAACGAGTGAACGGTGGAACGTTAATCGGCGAAACCACGTCCCGAGCTAACACGCGTCCGACAGCACTCAGCAGGGGAATTTCTTCGGTTCTGAGGGGTTTTGGCGAAAAAGCTTCTGCAATTTTCTTCTTCGCTTCGTCTAAACTGAGCAATTTCCTAAACATGCTCTATCCTTCCCTTACAGCGTCAAAAAGCTGGACTGTAACAAGCTCGTCTTCTCTCAGTCCTTCCCTGTTTTCGGGGATAACAACTTAACCGTTTGCTT
>CAZPDY010000337.1:0-1557 GCA_964585455.1 uncultured Candidatus Bathyarchaeia archaeon
GTATTTCTCCCGCAAACCACGGAAATACTCTGCAATCTCCACCAGCAACTCCATGTCGAGCCCCGTGTCGTATTCGGTGCCCCTCAACCCAGCCACAATGCTTTCGACGGGCGGCTGCGACGTGCCCCAAGCGAAGGGCGAGAACGCCGCGTCTAAGATGTCAGCTCCGGCTTCGCAAGAGCGCAGGTAGGTCATCATGACCGTGCCGCTGGTGCTGTGGCTGTGCATGTGAACGGGCAACCCGACTTCCTTCTTCAAGGCTGAAACGAGTTCGTAGGCTTCCTTTGGCATGAGCATGCCCGCCATGTCTTTTATGCATATGGAGTCGCAGCCCAGTTCGGCTAAGCGCTTAGCTACTGTCAAGTAGTATCTTATGGTATGGAGGGGGCTTATGGTGTAGCACAGTGAGCCTTGAGCGTGGGCGCCTGCTTTTTTCACGGTTTTTATGGCGAGTTCTAGGTTGCGAGTGTCGTTAAGCGCGTCGAAAACTCGGAACACGTTTACGCCGTTCTGGGCGGCTTTTTCGATGAATTTGACCAAGACATCGTCGGGATAATTTCGGTAGCCCACGAGGTTCTGACCCCGTAGAAGCATTTGCAGGGGGGTTTTTTTGACATGTTTCTTCAACGTTCTCAAGCGTTCCCACGGGTCTTCACCTAGGTAGCGTATGCTGACGTCGAAGGTGGCACCTCCCCAGACTTCGAGCGAAAAGAAACCTACTTGATCCATTTTCTGGGCTATTGGGACCATGGATTCGGTCCGCATTCTCGTAGCCATCAAGGACTGGTGGGCGTCTCTGAGGGTGGTGTCGGTGATTCTGACTTTTTTAGCCAAGAGAAAACCCCGTTCGGATGATGTTGAGGATTATTAGACAAGTTCAAGCTGATATTTTAACCTACCTTCTCGGCGCGTTCGTTGACTACAGCGGTAGACCCATTTCAAGCCTAACTTCTTGTCTTTTGACGTCTTCGTTGGAGTAGGCGGCGCTGTCGAACCCAATGAGGTCGAAGCCCTGCTTTAGGTAGAAAGCTATGGCGGGGACATTGCAGGACTGTGTTTCTAGGACGAGCATTCTCGCACCCTTTTCCTTCGCAGCCTTAGCCGCCAAGCCCATCAACATGTCTCCGATGCCCATTCTTCGAAATTCTTCTTTCACGAGGAATTCCCAGACACGCATTCGATTATTCCATCGCTCATAACCAAGTTCGATCCACCCCACGTGGTTTCGTCCAAGACCGCGGCGAAAGCTCTTGGTTCTTCAACATGTGTCTCGAAAAACGTTCCTGTGTAACTCTTTTCTAAGGGCTTTTCGAGGGGTTTCAGGATTAGCTGTACTTTCCAAGCTTCTGGCTCGTGGGCGATTGACAGGTCATAATAACTTGAGGTCGAGTAGCGAGAATTTAGTTTGGGCAAAGAGGGGTCGTCTTTGGTTAGTTCAACTATCCTGATTTTCTCCAAGGCTTCTGGGTTCATATCCAATTCTCACCGTTTCTCGTAGGTTAAGATCTTTTTGGATTCTCGAGGTCAACATGGCGATGCAGAGGCTAGGTTTAGGAC
>CAZPDY010000338.1:0-1553 GCA_964585455.1 uncultured Candidatus Bathyarchaeia archaeon
AAGCAGAGCAAGGCGACGCCGTGGTCTTCGTCGCTGACGTTCTGGAAAACGCTTCGGACGCTTTGAGGGCTGTTACCGAGAGAGCGAGGGAAGCCTTGAAAGAAGTGCCCCAAGAAACACGCGCAGCGAAGCCAGACGGGACGACTCGTTACATGCGTCCTAGGCCTGGCGCCGGTCGCATGTATCCTGAGACGGATGTTCCTCCAATCCAGGTCTCACGGGACTGTGTGGAAGGCTTGCTCGAGCGTTTGCCCGAGTTGCCAGAGCAGAAGATGCAGCGGTTGCGGGACTATGGGCTGAACGAGAAGTTGGCGAGGCAAGTTCTCGATTCAGAGTTTAGCCAGCTCTTCGAGGAGGCTGTCGCGAATAGGGAGGTTTCGCCTACGTTGGTTGCTGTGGTCTTGACTGAGACTCTGAGGGCTTTGAGGCGTGATGGGGTGGAGGTTGAGAAGGTGTCTGATGAACAGTTTTCCAAGCTGTTCCGTTTGATTGGTCGTGGAGAGGTTGCTAAGGAAGCGGTTTCGGACGTGATTGTTTGGCTGTCGAAGCATGTGGGAGCGAAGGTAGCGGAGGCTGTTGACGCCTTAGGGTTGGGTATGCTTTCGAGGGGCGAGCTTGAGCGAGTCGTGGAGAGCTTAATCGAGGAGAACCGAAGCCTCTTGGTGGGGCGAGGGGAGAAGGCTTTCGGGGTTCTCATGGGTTTGGTGATGAAGAGGGTGAGGGGTAAAGCCAAAGCCGAGCTCGTGAGTGAGTTGGTGGAGAGGAAACTCAGAGAATTAAAGAAATAGTCAGCAGTTTGAGCTTGGAAGCTGTGGCTGAATAACTTTATAAGGACCGCCCGTCAATCTGGTAGTTAAAGCATGAATTAGGTTTCCACGAGAAAGCTAGTTCTGCGTCATAAAACAGGAGGTGCAGTCAGCATGCCATACGAAAGAGAGCCTCGAGAAATGCACAAAGCAGTTTGCGCAGATTGCGGTCAAGAATGTGAAGTCCCCTTCAAGCCCGACACGAGTAGACCAGTCTACTGCCGAGAATGTTGGTCGAAGAGAAGAGGCGGAACGCGAAGGAATAGATATTAACACCAATAGTCACGTAGCATGACCCGCTTACAAGTTCAAACATTTTTTTCAACCATTTTTTATTTTTTCGTTCTATATGCACGTAGTGTTCATCGACGATGATGAAGCGTGTTTTTAGGGTGCATGGCTTCGAAAGAGTTTTGAACAGAGCAGTGCACTTCAATATGCATCAGTTGGTGAACCGTGATGGCTAAGATTAAAGTCGCGTTGGCAGGCGTCGGGAACTGCGCCTCAGGCTTCGTCCAAGGCTTAAGCTATTACCGAGGCTTCAGCGATGAGAGGAACATCGTCGGGCTGAGACGCTTGGTTCTCGCTGGTTATCATCCTCGGGACGTCGAGGTGGTTGCGGCTTTCGACATCGATGCCCGCAAGGTCGGACACGATTTGGCTGAGGCTATTTTTGCTGAGCCGAACAACACTTTGAGGTTTGCTGAGGTTCCTGAATTGGACGTCTCTGTCCAGAAGGGGCAGGTG
>CAZPDY010000339.1:0-1545 GCA_964585455.1 uncultured Candidatus Bathyarchaeia archaeon
ACTAAAATCGAAGGGACGACTACAAGCGCCAAGGGATGAATGTAGAACATTATCGCAAGCTGAGCCCAAATGTACAACCCGAAGATGACGGGAACCCAAAACCAGACTGTGGTCAAACACGTCTTAACTACGATCCAGATGTCAGAGATGGATTCTTTGAGCCTCGCCGCGCGTTCCATCGACCATCAGCTCGTTTTTACATGAGGTTTCGGAGATACTTAACCTTTGAGGTTCATATATCAGTCTTACTAATCAGCAGAAAAACGCGGCCGCAAGAGCTTGTCCAAAAGATATTCCACCATCACCTGACGGAAGCATTTCATGAACAATGAATTCAACGCCGTTCCTTTCCACTTCTCTTCGTATGGTCGACGTGATGTGGGTGTTGTAGGCTACACCGCCAGAGAACCCCACGGTCTCTATGCCCGTTTTCTGTGTTTCTTCGAGGGCGATTTGGGCTAACCCTCTTGCCAAGTAGAATTGGGTAGAGCATGCTAAGTCTGCTGCTGGGAGTTTGGTTCTTTCTTCAAAAATGGCTTGTATGATGTTGGTTGTGTTCAGAACCCCATCGACAAATTCTGGCTCCAGCTTCAAGACGTCACGACCTCTTAGCGCTGCTGACTCCAACTTCATCGCGGGTTCTCCTTGATACGTCCTCTCGAGGCAGATGTCAAGAATCGCCGCGGCGGCATCTAATGTTCGTCCGCAACTAGTGGTCATTAAGGAAGAGTGCAGAGCGTGCATCTGGTTGATTATTGTTTGCGCTTCCTCTTTTCCGTGTGGAAGGTGCTTGCTGTTTGCGAGAAGCCAATCCTCAACGTTTACCACCTTACTGAGTATTCCTGCTGCCATGCGAAGGGGATAGCGTGTCGTGAGGTCGCCGCCTATCATGGGTTGTTCCTGAAGGTGACCGACTCTCTCAAAACGGTCTCTACTGCAACGAAGAACCTCGCCTCCCCAGGGCCTTCCATCTGCCCCGTAGCCGTAGCCATCGCAGGCTATTCCGACGATTTCGTCTAATCCGTGTTCGCCCATCAAGGAGAGCATGTGAGCGTGATGATGTTGAACGGGTATGACTGGACAGCCTACTCTGTCTCCAACGTCTTTAGCTAGCTTTGTGGTGGCGAATTTTGGATGTAGGTCGCATGCGACCGCGTCGATTTCAGCGTTCGTCAGCATCATTAAGTGTTGAATTGTTTTCTTCAGGAAATCGAGAGTTTCGAGGTTTTCCACGTCGCCTATATGCTGGGAGATGAAGGCTTTGTTTTGCCGAAGAATGCACGCGGTTACGTTTTCTTCTCCGCCAACGCCTAGCACACACTTGTCAAGTGAGCAGCTAAGGCTGATAGGTGTGGGAGCGTATCCCCGAGACCTTCGGATGAAAGTGGGCTTTTTGCCGTGGAGTCGGACGACGGAGTCGTCGCATCTCTGTGAGATTTCCCGGTCGTGAAAGAGGAAGTAGTCGACCGTGGAACCCAACGTTTTCAGAGCTTCGGTGTTGTCTGTGACTATCGGCTGATTCGGAGGATTTGCGCTGGTCATCAC
>CAZPDY010000340.1:0-1534 GCA_964585455.1 uncultured Candidatus Bathyarchaeia archaeon
CATAGCCAACGTCCATCGTGGAGTTGCTTCGTGTTTAGTATTAGCTCATACATCTTGGGGCTCAGTTGTTTCCGCATTGAAAGGGCTTTTGCAGATTCCTCTCTGCCAAGAACTATGAGAATTCTTACAGCCCCTTTCTCGGGGGTAAGTGTGATCAGAGTCTTGCCGCTTTTGCGGTAGCGAACGTCCCATCCGTGCTTTTTGTCAAAAATCATTTCGGGGACGATGTCGTAGTTTTCTGTGAGAAAACGTCTTAGCTTCTCCCAAGCCCCTTTTGCTGGCTCTCCTATGAAATCTGTTATCTCTTTTTCAACGGGTACATGTGTTCCATCCATCATTCGTTGATACTCTGTCATGGAATCAACTCGTTCTTTAACAGTCTGTTTTGGTTCAGCTATAACTGTTATGGCAGCATCGCGAAATCGGTTGATTAAATCAAACTTCACCCCATTGGCGCGCATCCGGTCTAATAACCTCAGAAATAGAAAAGGGAGAATTTGAGGCTAATATCTCCGCGCGGGTAGAGGTTCGAATCTTGTCGACCTCACTAGAATGAAGCGGTAGTCTTCTCTGATTTTCGTGCTCTGTTTCTCTTAGCCGTAAGGTTATAAGGATTGAGTGTAAGTAGCTGAATCTCAGCTGAGGGAGTGATGGGCATGATCAGCAGAGGTGGTGAGCGCTCTTTTCGGATGTTTCCGATTGGGCTTGTCCGAAGAGGTGAGAAAGGCGTTAGCTTAGAGGTTTTTGAGCCTTTTAGGCCAGCGTTGAAGCAACTTGATCACTTTAGCCATGTGATGGTGTTTTGGTGGGCGCATAAGCATGATAACGAGAAGAGTCGGGGTGTGCTTCAGTGTGAGCCTCCGTATGCTAAGGGAAAGGTGACAGGGGTGTTCGCGACGAGGGCGGAATACCGTCCGAATCCGATAGCTATGACGACGTGCCAAATCCTTGGGGTGGATGAAGTGAGGGGAATCGTTAGGGTCGGGGATATTGATGCCTTTGATGGGACGCCGATTGTTGATCTTAAGGCGTACTTTCCTGTGTGTGATCGGGTGAAGAAGGCGACGATTCCTGAGTGGCTTTCGGATTGGCCGGAATGGATGCCAGAGGAAGGGTTAGGGCTCTAGCCGAGTATTGGCTGATAGACTGAGAAACGAGATTGTCAGAATAGGCAGAGAGCCGAGGGGTGGAGTTGGAGAACAAAATATGGTCGAAAAGAAAGAAATTGCTTCTGATGAGGAAACTCTAAATTAGAAGTAGTTGACCCTCTGAAATCACTGCTGACAACTACTTCTAACCCAAGTCGCTTAATTTTCTGCCTGATTGGTTCTCTTGTTTTCCCCAGCTTACCTACAATACTCCCGGTTTCAGTGCAGGCTTTGACAAGCTCTCGCAAAACAGGGCAATAATGGTCAAAGGCAAAGAAAAAAGGAGAATCACCTTATTGAACAATTTCATCCTGCAAATTCGCCGGATAATCATGCTATTCGTTGAAATTTCAGCCAATAGTGACCTACCCCTACCCCCTCTAGGT
>CAZPDY010000341.1:0-1519 GCA_964585455.1 uncultured Candidatus Bathyarchaeia archaeon
GGCTATGTCTTGCAGTAGGTTGGGCCACTTTGCTTTTAGATAGGCAGTTGCCACTGCATCTTCGACCAGGCTAGCTGAGAAAGTTGCTAGGTTGGCATCCTTGTCTTTCGTCCAGTCGTCGTAGGCTTTGAAGTCGGAGACGGCAACGTGGGCGCTTAAGTGAAAAATTGATGCCTTGAAGAGGCGCCACATCATTCTTCTGTGGAACAAATCGTCGTAACCCAAGACCATGTCTTGGAACCGCACCAAGTTGTCAGTTATCCTGTGGGGCTTTACTAGACAGATTACGAATCCAAGGTCATCGTACCCGAGAATTGGAAACGATAAGTTGTCCCTGATGAGAAGTTTCACTTCTTCTCGGTTTTTCTTAGAGACTTGGAGGAGTGCCGACCACGCGTAGTCAAAAAAACTCATAGCTATCCCTGAAAGTGCCCGTTAGCTTCTGAAGTTGGCGCGAACTACTCGTCTGACCATTTCTTGCACTTCTGGGTCGTCGCTCGTGGTGGAGATGATGGTTTCTTCAGCCGCTTCGGCGGGGGTGCATCCGTCGGAAACTAGCACTGCCCAGTTGATTAGGTCTCCGGGTGAGGGTCCGTAGGGTAGGTCGCCGCTCTTGTACTGTCTTCTTAGCTCTGCTCCTACTTTTACGATGTTGTGTGCAATGTCTTCGCTCGTGTTGCTGCGCTTCTGGACGAGGGTGACTTCGTCTTGGCATATTTTGTTTCCGACACTTAGGTAGTCGAAGTTTATCCAGACTGCCATTCGGCGTCTGAGAGCAGCGTTCAGAGGCTTAGTGCCCACGAATTCTGCCGAGAACGGGTTCATAGAGATGATAAGGTAGCCGCATTGATGGCGGTGGACTACTTCGTTGTCTTTTTCGGTGAGGACTATGTGTCCCCGAGTGTCGAGTAGAGGGTTTAATCGCGATGCGATGTCTTGTTTCATCATGTTGGCTTCGTCTAAGTACAGAATCCCGCCCAGCCTGCACCATGCAATTATCTGGCCGTCGATCCAGTTCTCCTTTCCTAAGCCAATGTACCTTCCAAAAAGGTCGTAGGATGAGGTTTGTAGGCCGCAGTTTACTTCCCATATCGGAAGCCCGTTGAGCTCGGCTACGAGGTAGACTATGTGGGTCTTTCCCGTCCCGCTTGGTCCTATGAGGGAGCATTGTTTGAAGTAGTAGAGGGCGCGGGTGATGCGTTCTACGTATTTTTCTCCCCTGTCGACGTATTCTGGCGTGTTTTTTGGGATGAGGCTCCCCACAGAATCAGAAAAAACGAAGCCCGGATGCAAGTCGTACTTGGCTATGTCGTATTTTTCGTAGAGAGCCGGCTTTCCGTTGGATTGCTTTGCAAGAGAAATATGAAACCGCGTGGCGTCTATCTCTGCGCTGTATTGGGTTTCCTTCAGGTTGAGGGCTTCTTGTTTCTTTTTTTGCCCTTGATGGCTGAAACCCATCGCTGAAGAATTGTCGTTTGACTTGGGCAAGGCGGCGTCTCCTAGGGGGTACATGTATGTC
>CAZPDY010000342.1:0-1518 GCA_964585455.1 uncultured Candidatus Bathyarchaeia archaeon
CCCCAAGTTATACCGAGGGGGGTCAGCGATACTTAAGTTTTGACTTATTCAGGTAAAGTTTATTTTGGGTTTACACATGATTAAACAATAGTGATGATGGCTGTGAAGGTTTCTGTGCGGCTGTTCACTACGCTGCGTGAGCTGGCGGGAAGAGGCGAGGAACCTGTAGAATTCAGTGCAAAAAACATCACCTTGAAGGATGTTTTGGAAGCGTTGGCGACAAAGCATGGAAAAGCGTTCAGAGAATACCTGTACGACGAGGAAGGGAAGATACGTGAGCATTTGCAGCTTCTCGTCAACGGAAAAAGCGTGGGTCTGTTAGAAGGGATGAAGACGCGCTTGAAGGAAGGCGACCAAGTGGCAATCGTCCCGCCAGTGGGCGGGGGCTAGCTCTCTTCCTCGTCTATGAGTGCTGTCAGTCAATCAGTCAGTCAGTCCAGTTTTCTCAGGTAGACTAATTCAGTGTGATCCTGTTCTCTTTTGAACCCTGTTTCGGTAAGGGCGGCGGCGACGGTGGGCGTATTGTATGCGAACGCATAGACATTAGCGATTCCCTTCTGCGCAGAATAGGTTTTGAAGAAATTCATCATGTCCACGATGGCTTGATGGTCGCCGTCCACGTAGCATGTCTGGAAAGGTTTTTCGTCTTCCCACAGGTCTCTCACGGTCTCGTCTATCAAGACCAAGCCTTTGATGGTGCCCTTGTCGTCGTAGACTATTGCCTTTTGGTTAGCGATGAACCTGGCAAGGTCCCCTTCGTCCAGAGACATCCACGTGAAGATGACCGAGCACAAACCAGCAGACATCTCAAAAATTTCGGACTCTGCTAAAAATCTCCATATTCTTTCTGTTTCGCCTTTCTGTGCCCATCGGGAATTTGCGGTTTCTGCTGTTTGTATTCCCTTGCATAGCATGATCATCCAGTCTGAGACCTGCGTAAAACCCAAGTTCTGGATTGCTCCTTGCGCTGCATAGTTGTCAGAGTCTGTTGAGAGCACCGCTGTCTCGGCTCCTTTGCTCTTTGCCCATTTTAGGCAAGCGTCGGTGAGGGCGGTTGCAACGCCTCTGCGTCTGTAGTCCGGATGAGTTCGGGCGGCTTGAAGCCACACTTCGCCGGGCTTCGTTATGGAGACACGCATGATGCCCACGGGTTTGTTGTCGATTAGTGCTGTGAAAACCTCACCATGCTTCTGCTTCATCCACGTGTCCCAGACGTCTGGGATGTAGTCGCCCCAGTCGAAGGTGTGTTCGCAGAATCTGAGGACTGCTTCTCTGTCGCTCTGCTGAGCTGGGCGAATGACCAGTTGGTTTTGCATTGCTGGAAGAGAAGGTTGTTCTGTCGTATTTAAGGTTGGAGATAACGAAACAAATTAATGCCCCGACAATGTAGACTCAAACCGTGGGCGATGCTGAATGGCTAAGAAACAGGACTGGACTAAAGAGGAACTCGAAAAGGAAATCATAGGCACCATGACTGCAGTGACTGTTCCTGTCAACATACGCTTAGAGGGTCACCAA
>CAZPDY010000343.1:0-1506 GCA_964585455.1 uncultured Candidatus Bathyarchaeia archaeon
ATTTGGTCATGTGCGTCATCTCGGCTGGTGGCTCGAGTTTGATGCCCCTACCGCGCGGCAGAATAACCCTAGACGACAAAGGACAGGTTACTGACGCGTTGCTCAAGTCGGGCGCTACGATAAATGAGATTAACACTGTACGGTAGCACATCTCGGAGTTTAAGGGCGGATGGCTCGCGAAAAAAGCCTACCCAGCCACAGTCATCAACCTAATCTTGTCTGACGTAATCGGCGACCCCTTGGATTTCATCGCCTCCGGTCCCACCGTTCCCGACTCAACAACTTTCGGCGATGCTGTGAGTATCTTAGAGAGGTATAGTTTGTGGAAGAACATGCCCCCTTCCGTTAAGACGGTGCTCGGTGAGGGACAGAGGGGTTTGATTCCCGAAACGCCCAAGAGAGAAGACAGAGCCTTCAAGAGAGTCTACAACGTCGTCGTCGGGAACAATCGCACAGTATCTCTGGCAGCGTGCAGCAGGCTTCAAAAAGCTGGTTTGCAGCCTCTCCTCCTTACGTCTCTTCTCGAAGGCGAAGCGAGACACGTGGGAACAGTCTTAGCCTCTATAGTCAAAGAGGTGGAAGCTTCAGGAAACCCTTTGCCCAAGCCCTGTGGAATCGTTGCAGGCGGAGAAACCACAGTAACCGTCGTCGGAAACGGGAAGGGTGGGAGAAACCAAGAAATCGCGTTGAGCGCTGCACTAAGAATCGCTGGCATGGACGGCGTTGCGGTTGCTTCTCTGAGCACGGATGGCATTGATGGTCCAACCGACTCGGCGGGCGCTTTGGTTGATGGAAAAACGATATTGCGCTCTGGGGAGCACGGGCTGGACGCGAAGAGCTTTCTTGTCAACAACGACTCTTGCAACTTCTTTTCAAAACTTAACGACCTCATTTTAACGGGTCTCACAGGCACTAACGTTAACGACGTTTCAATAATCGTAGCAGTAAAGTGAGCTGGCTATTTTATTACTGTCAGAATGTCTCCTTCGTTCACGGCTGTTCCTTCGGAAACGTTGACCTCTTCAACCGTGCCCGTTTTTGTCGCCGCAATCTCGTTCTCCATTTTCATGGCTTCTAAGATGCAAACTACATCACCAGCTTTTACAGCGTCGCCCTTCTTCACTCTGACAGAAACTATTTTTCCAGCCATGGGCGCCACCACAACTCCCTCCTCGACAACTACACCTCGGCGTCTTTCTGCTCTTGCAGTCACTTGCGGAGAAAGCGTTTGAACAGCGACTTTTCTAGCGGGTTCTCTGAGTTGCGCCTTGAAAAGAGCATCATTAACCCTTAAAGTAAAGGGTGCATGTCTCTCAACCTTCTCCACCTCAACTTGATACCTTTTCGCCGCGACTCTGAGCGTTAAAGGCGAGATGGAGGTGGCTTCGCTCTTTTCCAGTTCAAGCTCAACAGGCTTGCCGTTTATTCTCGCTTCGAACAGCCTTGTGTCTTCTTTTTTCATCAGCTCTACCTTTCTGGATCATTATATCACCACATCTTCTCCAT
>CAZPDY010000344.1:0-1503 GCA_964585455.1 uncultured Candidatus Bathyarchaeia archaeon
GTTGCAATCGTTCTGGTCTACGCTGGACTGGGAGTTCTTGGAATAACGATAAGTTGGTTCTTTGCTCTCGCTATCTCCTGCGTACTGAGCTTGTTTCTATCATTCCGCTACATCGAATTCTCGAGGCATGCTCACAAGCTTAAGCCACTTTTGGCGTTCTCTTTCCCAATCCATGTTTCCTCACTCTTAACTCTGGTTGTGAGTTGGGTGGACCAGATTTTTGTTTTCCCCTTTCTAGGCATCGAAGCCCTCGGAGTCTACAATCTTGCTGTCAGAGCCTCCGTAGTTCCTGGGTTGGTTTCGGTTGCGATAATCACTGCTCTTTTTCCGAAACTGTCAGAGTTGCACTCAACTTATGGCGTTGAAGGTTTGAGAAATGCTTTCAAGACCTCTACACGGTACGCTGCTTTTTTAGGATTCCCAGTATCTTTGATGGTAGCGACTTTGGCTTATCCTATAATAGTGCTCTTTGCTACTGTGAGGTTCGTGGACGCGGTTGTTCCATTGGCTGTCATGTGCATAGCCTCGCTTCCAACAACTTTAGGTTTAGCTATTACCCCCACGCTTTATACGTTGGAACGAACAAGAGTGGCTGCTTTGATAGCAGTGGTCTCAATCATTGTTGAAGCTCTCTTTTCATATGTTTCTCTAGCTTACTTTGACGCTGGTTTGGTGGGAGTGGCGTTTTCAAGGCTTTCTGGCGCACTCGTAGCGTTTGTCATAGGAGCATATATACTGAGTAGTTCGCTAAGGGTTGAGTTTGATAAGGAGGCAGTTTGGAAATCAGCAGTAGCGTCAATAGCCATGGTTATGTCGCTTTTTGCCTTAGAGCTTTTGAGGGCATTGATAGAGCCTTCATCTTATCAGTTTCTTGTTCTACGCTTGCGTCTGCTCCCCATATACGGAGTAGTGGGTGCAGCAGCTTATATTCTTTCTTTGATTCTGCTGAATTCTGTGAAAAAGAGAGATGTGGAGTTGATGCATGATTATCTTCCTAAAAGCCTTAGGTGGATTGCTGACTTGTTCAGCCATGTTGCGCGGTAAAAAAGATGGAACCATATTGTTCTCTTGACTTTCTTGAACTACCTTTATCTTCCTCGCCAGTTCATTTCTTCTCAGCATGCTATATGATGATTGCACCCTCAACCTTGCTGTTCTCCCACTTCAGTGGGCTGGTTTGTCTCCAGCATCCCCCTAAAAAAGTTCAGCCTGATTAGTGGGTATATGTATACTATTTCAGGTGCGTTCTGTGTGAAGGCGATTTTTAGCCCCTTAGCGGGGCTGAGAAAGAATCGAAGAGCATTTGCCAGGAGATCGGTGTATTTATACTGGAATATGTGTGACGTTCTTCTGTAACATGTGCCATACCAGTAATAGTGAGCAAGTTCATTCTTCAGACCGCCACGCAGATGAATCGACCTTGCTGAGAAGTCAACCTTCCACCCGAAACCGGCATCGATAACGTTCTTAGCTAGAAGAGTGTGCACCCCAGCCGACCTGAAT
>CAZPDY010000345.1:0-1503 GCA_964585455.1 uncultured Candidatus Bathyarchaeia archaeon
TCGGGACGCGCCCTCGACGTTATGCACCGTCACGATGTGAACGTCTTTTTCTGCGAAGGTAATCTGGCTAGGCGTTATTATCAGGTACTGAGAGTTCAACCCGCTGACTGAACCTATGAGGAGGCTAGTTATCGTTTCGCGGTTTCTCGGGTCCATGTGTACGTCGTACTCGTCGACTGCCCTGAACGGAGACTGCACGTGCTGCTGCAAGGCTAGGAGAAAGCTCATGGTAGCCATGCTCCTTTCTCCTCCGCTCTGGGTGTAGGCGTCTAGGGGGACAGGTTTGGCGCCCCTGAAGCTCACTAGCACTTCCAAGCCTGCAGCCTCGATGTCATTACCGTTAGCCAGATGAACCTCGCCCACAGCTTGAGCTTGCGACAGAATCTTCCGATACTGAAGACTCACATGGTCCAGGAGGCTCTGCATGACCGTCCGCCACGACTCCATCCGAGTGCCGATTTCCTCCAAGGTTTTCTCTCGGTTCTCGGCAACCGTCCGCGCTTTCTCCTTCAGGTCTAAGTAGAGTTTAGAGTAAGACTCGTACATCCGTTCGATATCCTCTGAAACGTCTCCAAGGGCTGCGAGATAACCTTCAGTCAGCTGGATTTCATCTTGAATCTCCCCAACGTCCTTCGTCGATGCGATTCGTTGTCCAACTTGCTCCGCCCTCTTCACCGCCTCCTCATATTCCTCTGCCTTGTTCTTCAATTCTCGGCGAAGCTTCTGGAGATGCTTTTCAATGTCGTCTCTTCGGCAGTTTAACAGGGCAGCGTTGATCTTCGAGTCTATTACTTTGTTGGTGAGGTCTTCGATTTCCTTTGCAGCATACTCCGCTTTCTGCTGGGTTTCTAGAAGATGATTGTCAGTCTTCTGAAGCTGCTCGTGGTAAGTTTCCATCTGCGCTTTCAGGTTCTCACTTTTTTCGCTGAACTGCTGCGTCCACGTGTTCTCGAGGTTTTTGTATGCTCTCTTTATCTCCGTCAGCCTTGCAACGTAGTCGTCTGGGTTTCGTGTGGTGGTCGTTGTTTCCAGCTGCTCAACCATAGCTATGCATTCGTTTATTTTTTGACTGTTATACTCTACTAGTTGGCGCATTTCTTCTAGGGCTTGGGTTCTTAACTCGATGGAAGCCTCGTGCTTCGCTTTTTCTCTTTCAACCGACAAGCGTTCCATGTAGAGTTCTTGCCACTGTGATTTCAACTGCTCCAGCCTCGACTGCATCTCAGTAAGCATAGTTTGGGATTCTGCTGCTTTGCCCACTATCTGCTGGAGTTCACTTTCCTCTACCTTCAGCTGACTCTCAACCTCAATCATCGCAGCCTCTTTATTGAATGCCTCAGCCCAAACGAGTTCTCTCTCGAGGAATCGTCTCTTTATCTGCAGTTGCTTCTTCTGCTGGTAGCGGTCATATTGCTCGCGCCAGTAGTTAAGCGTCTGTTCTGCGGATTCGAGAAGCTTGCTGACCGATTATTCCTCGCTCATTATGTTGCTCAGTTTCTTCCT